>JAWVFM010000318.1:0-6702 GCA_033856015.1 Solirubrobacterales bacterium | reverse complement strand
CCCTTGACCGCCCGAAACGCCTTCTCCACGATGTCGGCGGCCGCCGCGTCCCCGGTCGAGCCGGGCGAGCGGTCCGGGGCCTTCTGGACGAGCTGGCGGGCGTAGCGCGCGGCGGTCGATCGCACGAACGTTGCGGGGGAGACGAGCGGTGAGAGCGGGCCCGGGAGCGACTGCAGGGAGAAGAGCAGCGCGACGAGCGCCAGCAGCGCCGGGAAGAAAGCGATCCTGTAGAGACGGAGATCGACCACGGGAGGGGGTCGCCCGACACTAACCTTCAACCATGCCCGACGCCTCGGCGCGGATCCTTCTGGTGGACGACGAGCAGGCGATTCAGACGCTGCTCTCGTATCCGCTGCGTCGCGACGGCTACGAGGTGGTTGCCGCCACCGACGGCCGCCAGGCGCTCGACCGGTTCGCGGAGCAGCGCTTCGACCTCGTCGTCCTCGACGTGATGCTTCCCCACATGGACGGCATCGAGGTCTGCCGGCGCCTGCGGAGCCGCAGCCAGGTCCCGATCATCATGCTGACCGCCCGCGACGACGAGAGCGAGAAGGTCCTCGGGCTCGAGATCGGCGCCGACGACTACATCACCAAGCCGTTCTCGGTTCGCGAGCTCCGCAGCCGCATTCGCGCCGCGCTCAGGCGCTCCGACTTCTCCCGCGGCCAGCAGGCGGCCGAGCCGGTGGAGTCCGGTGAGCTGCGGATCGATTTCGAGCGCCGGACCGTGACTGCGCGCGGCGGCGAGGTGGAGCTGACGTATGTCGAGTTCGAGATCCTCGGCGCGCTCGCCCGTTCGGCCGGCCGCGTGCTCTCGCGCGAGGAGCTCCTGGAGGCGGTCTGGGGCGACGCCGCCTACCGCGACCCTCGCACCGTCGACGTCCACAACCGCCACCTTCGGGAGAAGCTCGAAGCCGATCCCAGCGCGCCGGAGCACCTGTTCACCGTGAGAGGCGTGGGCTACCGGTTCCGTGACCCTGAATAGCGTCCGCACGCGGCTCGTCCTGCTCTTTTTCGCCATCACCGCGGCGGCGATCGGGTTCGTCTACCTGTACGTCGTCCCGCAGCTTCGCTCCAGCCTCACGGCCGAGAAGCTCCAGCGCCTGGAGTCCGTCGCGATCCAGCAGAGCGGCCGCTTCGCCGACGCCTTGAAGGCGAACGCCTCCGACGCCACGCTCGAGCGCCTCATCCATGCGGCCGCCCAGACCTCGGCCGCGCGGGCCACGCTCCTGGGCGTCCGCGAGGGCCCGGAGGGCCCGCGGCCGGAGTTCGTCATCGCCGACTCGGTCCTCGACCGCACGGCCGTAGCTCCGAGCTACCCCGCGGCGGCGGTGGCCGCGACCAGCGGCCAGCCGGGCACGGCGGTGGAGGGAGTCGGTGGGTCGCGGATCGGCGAGACCGCGATCGTCGTCTCGAGGAACGGGCGCCCGCGGTGGGTCCTCGTGCTCTCGGCTCCGCTCGCCGAGGTCGACGACAACGTCGCCCTCATCAAGCGCCAGATCCTGATCGCGGGGACAATCGCTCTCGCCCTGGCGCTCGGCGCCGGCTGGCTTGCGGCGCGCGCCCACGCTCAGCGCCTGCGACGCCTGGAGTACGCGGCGGAGCGGGTCGCCGACGGCGACTTCGAGACGCCCATTCCCGACGAGGGCTCCGACGAGGTGGGGCAGCTCGCCGGGGCGCTCGACGAGATGCAGAAGCGCCTCGCCCGGCTCGACAGCGCGCGGCGGGACTTCATCGCCAACGCCTCGCATGAGCTCCGCACGCCCATCTTCTCCCTCGGCGGGTTCGTCGAGCTCCTCGAGGACGAGGACCCGGATCCCGAGGCCCGCGCCGAGTTCGTCCGGGCCATGCGCGCGCAGGTCGAGCGGCTCACGCGGCTGACGTCTGAGCTCCTCGACCTCTCCAAGCTGGACTCCGGAGCGATCGAGATCCGGCCGGCCTCGGTTGACCTGGGCGGACTCGCCTCGAGGGTCGTCAAGGAGTTCGGTCCGGCTGCCGAGCGGCACGAATCTGGAATCCAGGTCCGGGCGAGCGACGGCCCGCTGGCGCGAGCCGATCCAGACCGCGTGGCGCAGATCATGCGTATCCTGCTTGACAACGCCCTCACCCATACCCCGGCGGGAACCTCGATCGCAGTGACAGCGCAGACCTCGAATGGCCATGTTGGCCTCGTCGTATCCGACGATGGCCCAGGCGTGCCCGCGCCCGATCGTGAGCGGGTCTTCGAGCGGTTCTTCACCGGCGACCGCGTCAGCGGCTCCGGCCTCGGCCTCGCCATCGCGCGCGAGCTGGCACTCAGGATGGACGGGCGGCTGTCGCTGTCCTCTCGCCGCGGGCGGACCGAGTTCACCTTGACGCTTCCCTCCGACCCGCGAGCCCTGGCGTGAGGACCCGACTCTCCGGCGCCGTCGCCCTCGCGCTCGCTGCGTTCGTCCTCGGGGCCTGCGGCTCGAGCGGCGGCACGACCAGCACCACGGCGTCGACACCCTCGCCGACCACCACCTCGACGGGTTTGCCTCATGTGACGGTCCAGGCTTCGGCGCCGGGCTTCGACGCCGAGAAGATCTACCAGACGGCATCGCCTGGCGTGGTGACCATCACCTCGGTCTTCGGCTCGAGCTCGAGCTCGAGCCTCTTCGGAAGCGGTGCCCAGGCCGCGATCGGCGCGGGGTTCGTGATCTCCAGCGACGGCTACATCGCCACCAACGCGCACGTCGTGACGAATGCCGACATCGGCGCGTCGGGGCCGGTCAAGCAGGCCAAGCAGATCTACGTCCAGTTCGCCGATCGAAACCGGGTCCCCGGGACCGTCGTCGGCTTCGACCTGAACGACGACGTCGCCCTTGTCAAGGTCGACCCGAGCGGGCTCGACCTGAAGCCGCTGACCCTGGCCACCGACGAGAAGCTCCTCGTAGGCCAGCCCGTGGCCGCGATCGGGTCGCCCTTCGAGCAGAACGAGTCCCTTTCCGTCGGCGTCGTCTCCGCCCTCGACCGCACGCTCGACTCGTTCACCCCCTACAAGATCGAGGGCGGGATCCAGACCGACGCCTCGATCAACCCGGGCAACTCAGGCGGGCCGCTCCTCGATGCGGCCGGCCACGTCATCGGCATCAACCGCCAGATCCAGACGACCAACGGGGCCAACCAAGGCGTTGCGTTCGCGATCCCGATCACCCTTGCCAAGCGCTCGCTCGATCAGCTCAAGAGCTCCGGCAAGGTCACCTACGCCTACATCGGGATCAGGAGCGCGGCGATCTACCCGCAGCTCGCCCAGAAGCTCGGCTTGAAGGTCGACGCGGGCGCGTTGGTGGACAGCGTCGTCTCCGGCGGGCCGGCGGACAAGGCCGGCATCCGCGGCTCGGACACGAAGGTCCACTTCCAGGGCGTCGACTTCCGGGCCGGAGGTGACGTGATCACCGCCGTCGACGGCCAGAAGATCGTCAACTCCAGCGACCTGCCGGCGGCGATCGAGCAGCTGAACCCGGGCGACGTAGCCCACCTGGACATCATCCGCGACGGCAAGCCGCAGACGATCGACGTGACTCTCGGCACCCGCCCGGAGACCGCCGGCTAGGTCCCACAGGCGCCCTCCCGGCCCACTCCGAATATCCTGCGCGCCCGTGCTGCAGGAAGTCGCCCTGGGCCAGCGCTCGCTGGCCGACTACACCCACATCGCCGGCAAGGCGCTCGTCGAGCGCATCCGCGAGCTCGCCGCGCCGCTCGAGGGCAAGCGCGTCCTGCACGTCAGCGCCACGGCGTTCGGCGGCGGGGTCTCGGAGATCCTCTACACGCTCGTGCCGCTGATGCGCGACGTCGGCCTGGACGCTCACTGGCACGTGATCCTCGGCCGCGAGGAGTTCTTCAACGTCACGAAGCTGATGCACAACTCGCTCCAGGGCGATCCCCAGGCGATCAACGACGCGGAGTGGGAGGTCTTCGAGGCCTACAACCAGATGAACGCCCAGAGCCTCGACGGGGAGTGGGACCTGATCATCGTCCACGACCCGCAGCCGGCGGGCCTCCGAAAGTACGCCCTGGAGCATGCGAAGAACTGGGTCTGGCGCTGCCATATCGACCTCTCCGCGCCAAACCCGTCGACGCTCGCGCGCCTCCTGCCGCTCGTTCGCGACTACGACGCGAGCGTGTGGCACCTTCAGCAGTACGTCCCGAAGGGCCTGGACGGCGGCGGGGTGAACATCGTGCCCCCGGCGATCGACCCGCTCTCGCCGAAGAACATGGCGCTCTCGCCCGAGGATGCGGCCTTCGTCTGCGAGCAGTTCGGAATCGACCCCGAGCGGCCGCTGATCTGCCAGGTGTCGCGCTTCGACCCGTGGAAGGACCCGATGGGCGTGATCGACGCCTACCGCAAGGTCAAGGAGAGCATTCCCGAGGTCCAGCTCGCCCTGGTCGGGTCGATGGCGACCGATGATCCCGAGGGCTGGGAGTTCTTCAACTCGACGCAGCGCCACGCCGACGGCGATCCCGACATCAAGATCCTCAACAACCTCAACAACGTCGGGGCCATCGAGGTGAACGCCTTCCAGTCGCAGGCCGATGTCTGCATGCAGAAGTCGACGCGCGAGGGCTTTGGCCTCACGGTCACCGAGGCGTTGTGGAAGGGGAGGGCGACAATCGGGGGCGACGTCGGTGGCATCCCGCTGCAGATTCAGGACGGCGTCTCGGGCTACCTGGTCTCCTCGCCCGACGAGGCAGCCGCGCGGACGATCGAGATCCTTCGCGACCCGGAGCTGGCGAAGCGCCTGGGTCGCGCGGGCAAGGAGCACGCCCGCGAGCATTTCCTCACCCCACGCCTGCTGCGCGACTGGCTCGACCTCTTTCACGAGCTGGACGTCTAAGGACCGGCGCGTCTTGGGACAATCCCGGGATGGCCGCTGACGAGAGACTCGTGATCGTCTCCAACCGGGGCCCCGCCGAGTTCACCCGAGACGACGATGGCGAGCGTCGGGTCCAGCGCGGCGGCGGCGGGTTGGTGACGGCGCTCTCCGGGCTGGTGGCGCACCGCGGCGCGCTGTGGATCGCCTCGGCGATGACCGAGGAGGACGTCGCCGTTGCCCGCGAGGCGGAGGGACGGCCGGTCAACGTGGAGCTTGACGACGTTGCATACGAAGTCTGTCTCGTCGAGAGCGACCCGGGCGCCTACGACCGCTTCTACAACGTCATCGCCAACCCGATCCTGTGGTTCATCCAGCACTACCTGTGGGACCTCTCGAACGCCCCGGACATTCGCGCCGAGGAGGCCGATGCCTGGGACAACGGCTACACGGTGGTCAACGCCGACATCGCCGAGGCGGTGGTGGACGCGATCGATGGCGTACCGGACCCCCTCGTGATGCTGCACGACTACCACCTGTACACCTGCCCGGCCCTGATCCGCGAACGGCGGCCCGACGTCTTCCTCCAGCACTTCGTCCACATCCCCTGGTCGCAGCCGGACTCGTGGCGCATCCTCCCGTCGCGCATGCGGGAGGCCATTTACTGGGGGCTGCTGGCCAACGACGTCATCGGCTTCCACACCAAGGCCTACTGCCGCAACTTCCTCCACTGCTGCCGCGAGCTGATGGACCTGGAGGTCGATTACCAGCGCGGCGCCGTGATCCACGAGGGGCGCGAAACGTGGGTCCGCGCGTACCCGCTCGGGATCGACGCCGGCAGGCTCGATCGCGCGGCGGCGTCCGACGAGGTCGCCGGCTACGAGCGCGAGCTGCTGCGGCGCCGCCGCGACCACCTGATCCTCCGCGTCGACCGCGCCGACCTCTCGAAGAACGTGCTGCGCGGCTTCACGGCGTTCGACGTCTTCCTTCAGCAGCACCCCGAGTTCCGGGAGCGGGTGACCTTCATCGCCCACCTACAGCCCTCCCGGACCGACGTTCCCGAGTACCAGGAGTACCTGGACCGCATCGAGGCCCTGGTGGCGGTCGTCAACCATCGCCATGGGACGACCGACTGGATGCCCATCGACCTGCGGATCTACGAGAACTTCCCCGAGGCGGTCGCCCGCTACAAGCACTTCGACCTCCTGATCGTCAACTCGCTGTTCGACGGCATGAACCTGGTCGCCAAGGAGGCGCCGGCGGTCAACACCCGCGACGGCGTGGTGATGCTCTCCGAGAACACGGGCGCCCACGAGGAGCTCGGCGACTGCACGCTGTCGGTGAACCCGTTCGACATCCAGGAGCAGGCAGACGCCATCCACCGAGCCTTCACGATGTCGGCCGAGGAGCGCGCGCTTCGCGCTGCGCGGCTGCGCGAGATCGTCCGCGAGCGCAACCCCGGGGTCTGGATCGCCGAGCAGCTCGAGGACGTCCGCGCCAAGCGCGAGGCAAACTCAGCCGCGATCAGCAAGTAGGGCTACCCCCGCACGACCACGCGCTTCACCGCCGACACTCCCGGTGCGTAGGGGTAGCCGTGCTGACGTGGGACCAGGGCGCGGAAGCGGTAGACCCTGCGCCGCGTGGTGGCGTGAAAGCGGTAGCTCGTCCTGTACACGCCGCGCGCGCCGGTGCGACCGCTTGCGACCGGGACCCAGCGCCCGTCCGCGCGCGCCTCGATCTTGACGATTCGCCGGCTGGCCGCCGGGCCTGGAATGCGGGCGATGTAACGCATGCGATCGCCCCGCCGAAGCCTTCGATGAGGCCGAAGCTCCAGTCGCGGGCGAGCGCGGAAGCGGATCTTCGTGAACCGCTC
>JAWVFM010000317.1:0-3652 GCA_033856015.1 Solirubrobacterales bacterium | reverse complement strand
CGGGCTTCGTCGAAGCCCCGAGCTTCTACCCCTACCTGTCTGGCCGCGCGAATCTCGAGCTCCTGGCTGCCTTCGACGGTGGCGAGAGCGCAAAGCGCATCGACGAGGCGCTCGACACCGTCGACCTTCGGGATCGAGCGAAGGACCGGGTCGGTGGCTATTCGCACGGGATGAAGCAGCGCCTTGGCATCGCGTCGGCCCTGTTGCGCAACCCGAGGCTGCTGCTGCTCGACGAGCCCGCCACAGGGCTCGACCCCGCCGGGCTGCGGGACATGCGTACGTTGATCCGCGATCTCGCCGGGCGCGGGATCACCGTGCTCCTCTCCAGCCACATCCTGGTCGAGGTCGAGGAGCTCTGCAATCGCGTCGCGATCATCCGCGACGGCCGGGTCGCCTATCAGGGATCGCTCGAGGAGCTCCGCCGCCAGGCCGGCCTCAGCTATCGCCTGCGGACGACCGACGACGAGCGCGCCCGTCGCGTCTGCGAGGCGCAACCCGGCATCGAGAAGGTTCGCGACGAGTCGCACGGCGTGGCCTTCGACGCCGCCGGCGAGGCGGCGATCGGCGAGCTGAGCCTCGCCCTCGCGGAGTCGGGTGCGCTCGTTCTGGAGCTCTCGCCGCGGCAGGCCACCCTCGAGGACCTGTTCTTCCGGCTCACCGAGGAGCCGGCGTCCCAGGCGGCCCTCACCCCGGCCGGCGTTCGCGTCGAGGAGCCGGCGTGAGGCGACCCGGCGTGCTCACCATCTATCGCTGGGAGCTCCGCAAGCTGCGCGCCCAGAAGCGCACCTATCTGGGCCTGGGCGCGGCTGCCGCCGTGCCGATCATCTTCGTCGTCGCCCTGGCAACCCAGAACGGAGGCCCCAACGACGTTGCGTTCGGCCGCTACGTGCACGACACGGGTCTCGCGATCCCGCTGGTGCTGCTTCTGTTCGGATCGGTTTGGATGTTCCCGCTGATCACGGCTCTCGTCGCCGGGGACATCGTGGCCGCCGAGGATCGCCATGGGACGCTGAAGACGATCCTCACCCGCTCCGTCGAGCGCCAGCAGATCTTCGCCGCCAAGGTGCTGGCGACGGCGAGCTACGCGATCCTCGCGATCGTGATCATGGGAGTCGTCGCGCTTGTGGCCGGCATCCTCGCCTCCGGCTTCAATCCGATCACCACGCTGACCGGCACCAAGGTATCCGCGGGCCGCGGCCTCGGACTCGTGTGGGCCAGCCTCCTGGTCTACCTGATCCCGATCCTTTCGATCGCCTGCATCGGGCTGCTCTTCTCCACGCTCTTTCGGAACTCCGGCGCGGCGGTGGTTAGCACGCTGATGTTCTCCCTCTTCGTCCAGCTGATCGGCATCCTCCCCGGGCTCGGCGGGCTTCATCCCTACCTTCTCAGCACCCAGTTCGACGCCTGGCAGGGCTTCCTGCGCGTGCCGGTCGACTGGGCCCCGATCGTCCGGGCGCTCTGGGTCTGCGCGCTCTACGCCCTGCCCGCGCTCGCCGCCGCGACGCTCGTTTTCCTGCGACGCGACGTCGCCGGCGACTAGCCCCACGATGCCGCTGATCGCGATCGCGATCGCGCTCATATCACTCGCCGTGCTCGCCACTCCCATCGATGGGCCCAGTGGGCGATCGAGCTTCCCCGTCATCTCATCGCCCAAGCCCGCCCCCGACCCGCTGGTGCGGCGTCGCGTGTACCTCGGCCGCTCGGTGCGCGGACGCTCGATCTACGCCGTGGAGATCGGCGACCCCGACAATGAGCGTCGGACCCTCGTGGTTGGAGTGATCCACGGCGATGAGTCCGCAGGCGTTCCGATCGCCCGAGGCCTCGCCGCCCACCCCGTGCCGAAGGAAAGGCTTCTCTGGGTGATCAAGGACCTCAATCCCGATGGACTAGCGGCGGGTACCCGCCAGAACGCCAACGGAGTGGACCTAAATCGCAACTTCCCGTGGCGCTGGCGTCCGCTCGGCGTTCGCGGCGATCTCCAGTACTCCGGACCGCGGCCGCTCTCCGAGCCTGAGTCCAGAATCGCCCGCTCCCTCATCCTTCGCGTTCGACCGCAGGTCACCGTCTGGTTTCACCAGCCGCTCGGCGTCGTCGACGAGTCGGGAGGCAGCCTCGGGGTCGAGCGCCGTTTCTCGAGGCTCAGTGGGCTGCCGCTCGAGCGTCTTGTTCGATACCCAGGAAGCGCCGCGGGTTGGCAAAACCACCGCCTCCCTCACTCGACCGGGTTCGTCGTCGAACTCCCTCGAGGATCTCCCTCCCCGCGCCGGGCCTCCCGTTATGTCCGCGCCACGCTCAAGCTGACGCCGCCGAGTCATGATCGGTCGGAAGTCCACCGGCCCGCGGCCGGCGCCGGCGCCTAGCTCATTTGGCGCAGATCGCGAAGGTGCGCATCGAGCGCGTCGCGCCCGAGCCGTCGTTGTTGCCGCTCGCGCTCCAGCCGTTGTCCGGCGTGTTGCCAGGATCGCCGCTGTCAGTGGGGAAGCTGTCGCCGACCTCGACGTTGGTGTTCTTCCCCGTGACGTCCACGCCGCCGCCCGTGACCTGCGTGGATCCCGGGCACGAGACGGATGAGGTGACCTGAGTGTCGTTGATGACGGGCGTCGCCGGGCCCCGAACGTAGGCGATCTTGCCGGCCTTCGCGCAGACGGCGGTCACCTTCATGACGGTGCGCTTCGCCGAGCTGTTGCTCTCCCGTCCCAGCCATGCGTCGTCGGCCTTCGAGTTGCCGTCGCCGCCGTCGCTCGGCTCGCTCGCCCCGACCTCGACCCCGTGGTCGCCGGGAGCGCCCACGCCGCCGCCCACGACCTTGGTGCCCGCCGGGCATTTGGCCGTTTTCTGCTCGGCCTTGCCCACGCCCACGCTCTTCTTCACGGTCTTGTAGACGTAATTGCCCTTGCCGCAGATCGCCGTCGTGGTCATCTGCGCGGTGGCCACCGTGCTGTTGTTCGCGCCACCCTTCCAGGCGTTGTGACTGCCGTTCGGCAACGTCGACCCGACCTCGAGGTCGAGGCCGCTCTCATCGCCGTCGACCTTGACGCCCCCGCCTGTGGCGTGCGAATTCGCAGCCGTGCACTTCGCGGCCAGGCTGGTGCGCCCCGGCTCGGCATTCGAGACGTTCCGGTGCTTTGACGAATAGCTGAGACCGCCGGCTCCAAGGGCTGCGCCCGCCACGAGGATCACGCACGGCAGCGCACACGCGATGACAATCGCAAGCCTGCGCCGGTTGCTATCGCCCGACGGTTCGAAGTTGGCCTCCATGCGCATCCTCCTAGGTTCGACCGCACGACCATATCGCCACCACGGCACTGCCGCTGGGAATGACGCTCAGGAGCCCTTGGCCCGGGCCGGGTCCGGAGCGACCGCGACGCCGAAGGGCGCGCGAATGCCCGAGATGAAGCTCTGGTCGACGTGGGTGCCGTCGACTTGCGCCCGTCCAATCGCGCCCTTTCCTGGGCGGCTCCAGTAGAGGCTCTGCCCGAGCACGGCGATCCCGCCGCACGAGCCGCGGCTGGTCATGAATTCCTGGTTTGGGTCCTGGCCACCGAGCCCCGCCCGGCCAATCGTCCCGTGGCAGTTCAGCCAGTAGAGGTGCTTGGGCGTGGCGGCCAGGCCGATGATGTGGCCGCCGCCGGTGACCAGCGTGTAGTCCGGG
>JAWVFM010000316.1:0-3940 GCA_033856015.1 Solirubrobacterales bacterium | reverse complement strand
CGCGCGTCCGCTGACGCCGACATCCTTCGGATCGACGACGCAACGTCCGGACTCACCAGCGTGCGGGTGCTGCCGTCGGATGCGAACGTGAGCTGCGTCAACGGCAAGCCGACGGTGGTCGTCGGCTCGTCGATCGTCGGCACGGAAGCGACCAGCGAGCTGACCACCCCCGACGCGCTTCGCACCCCGGTCACCGTTCCCGGGCTCGTCTACGTCAACGAGACAGACAAGGGACAGCACGAAACGACCTACCGAGCGCTTCGCGTCGCGACGCCCGGCGGCGACGTCGTCGCCGGCGAGAGCACGGCCGGCTACACCGGCAACCCCTGCTGAGGGGCTAGACCTGCTCGGAGGCGAGCCCCTCGCGGGCTCGCTCGGCAGCGGGCTTGCGGGTGTGCTCGAGGATGAAGGCGTCGGTCAACTCACGCGCCTCGTCGTCCGGGCGCTGGCTGTGCGGTGACTTCATCAGGTAGCTCGAAGGGCCGTCGAGCTGGCCGGAGACGCCGTCGTTCAGCGCGAGCTTCACGATCCGTACCGCATCGATGACGATGCCCGCCGAGTTCGGCGAGTCCCAGACCTCGAGCTTGACCTCGGCGGTCAGCGGCACGTCGCCGAAAGCGCGTCCCTCGATGCGGATATGCGCCCACTTTCGGTCCGTGAGCCACTCGACGTAATCCGAAGGCCCGACGTGGACGTCGGAAGCGGGCAGCTCGTGGCCCATGATCGAGGTGACCGCGTTGGTCTTCGACTCCTTCTTGGAGGCGAGCCGGTCGCGCTCGAGCATGTTGTAGAAGTCCATGTTGCCGCCGACGTTGAGCTGCGAGGTGCGCTCCATCAGCACGCCGCGGTTGTGGAACAGACGAGCGAGCTCGCGGTGCACGATCGTCGCGCCGACCTGCGACTTGATGTCGTCGCCGATGATCGGCAGCCCGGCAGCGCGGAAGCGCTCGTCCCAGTAGTCCTCGCGGGCGATGAACACAGGCAGGCAGTTGACGAAGCCGACGCCGGCCTTCAGGGCCTGCTCGACGTACCACTTGGTGGCCTGCTCCGAGCCGACCGGCAGGTAGCAGACCAGCACGTCGGCCCTGGTCTTCTTGAGGATGCCGACGATGTCGGCGGTCTCGCCCGGGGCCTTGGTGATCTTCTCCTTGAGGTACTTGCCGAGGCCGTCGTGGGTCATTCCCCTGTGGACCTGAACGCCCAGGTGCGGGACGTCCGCAAACTTGATGGTGTCGTTCTGGCCCGACCAGATCGCCTCCGAGAGGTCCTTGCCGACCTTCTCGACGTCGATGTCGAACGCGGCGACGAACTCGACGTCGCGGACGTGGTAGCCCCCGAGGTCGACGTGCATGAGACCCGGGACGCGCTCGGCCGGGTCGGCGTCCTTGTAATAGGTGACGCCCTGGATGAGCGCGTTGGCGCAGTTGCCGACGCCGACGATTGCGACACGAACCTTGCCGTCATCGGCGTGCTTTCCGTTGGCGCTTGCGCCGTTGGTCTCGTGACCGTTTTCCGTGCTCATACGTGCGAAGTCCTCCTCGAGCGGGTGGGGAACCGAAACTATGCCGGTTTCACACCCTGGTTACACCGAATCTCTTCCCTCGAGCGCTTTGAGCTCGCCGCGGACGTGCCAAACGCGCTGGAAGACCGTGAAGGCCGTCAAACCAACCATCACGTAGATGGAGGGAGCCAGCAGCTCGAAGTTCCCAAGGCTAGCGCCCCTGGCGAAGACGAGGCCGGCGGAGAGGACCACGACCCGCACGGGGCGAGTGGCCAGCCCGACCTTGCACTCGACCCCGAGCGCCTCCGCGCGAGCTCGGGTATAGGACACCATCACGGAGCCCAGCACCGCCACGACGCAGGCCGCTGCCGGGATCTCCTCGCCCCGGTCGGCGAAGTACAACGCGGCCGCGGTCAGGACCACGCCCTCCTCGATCCGGTCGAGCGTCGAGTCGAGAAAGGCGCCGAACAGAGAGCCCTTGCCGGACATCCGCGAGTAGCGGCCATCCAGCGTGTCCATCACCGAGCCGACGATGAAAGCAACCCCGGCCAGGAAGAAGAGGCGCTCCACGAGGAGCACGGCGGCCAGCAGGTTCAGCAGGAAGCCGGTCAGCGAGATGGTGTTCGGCGTGAGCCGCGACTCGATCAGACGGTGCCGGGCGAAGGTTCGGAGCTCACCGGTCGTCCGGACATCGCGAAGCTGGGCGGACTGGCCCTCGGAAGCCATCGAAGGGGACGCTACGCCGTTAGCTCGCCCGTTGCCTCACGCCAGGACCAGGCCGGGCGGAGACGGGCAAGCTGCGTGGAGGCGACCGCTGCCATGCAGGCCACAGCCGCGCCACAGGCGGCGTCGAACCAGAAGTGGTTCGCGGTCACGATGATCACGAAGAGGACGACCATCGGGTAGGCGGACCACCACAGCCGGGCGCCAAGGGAGCGGCAGAGCACAGCGCCGGGCACGCCGATCATCAGCGAGAACGCGATGTGCATCGAGGGGACGGCGGCGTACGGGTTCACGAAGACGTTGGCGAGCGCGGAGTCCTGATCCTGGTGGGCGAACGACGAGATCGTGTCGGTGAACCCGGCGTCGGTCAGCATCCGCGGCGGCGCGGTCGGGTACAGGCTGTAGCCGACCAGGGCGAGGCCCATCGCCACCAGGAACATGTTCCGCACGAAGTAGAAGTTCTCGTTGCGCTTCGTGTAGAGCCAGATCAGGAACCCGGTGGTCAGCACGAAGTGCGTGTTCAGGTACATGAAGTCGGCGATGTCGATGAGCCACTGGTGGCTGACGAGCGCCTGCTGGAGACCGGGCTCGAAGAACGCGCCGAGCGATCGCTCCAGGTGGACGACGTGCTCCGCGTTCGCGAGCGCGACCGATTGCTCGCCGTGCACCAGCCCGCGCACGAGCTGGTACAGGCCGTACGCGGCTGCGAAGAGCGCGAGCTGTCGAAGGGCATCGGGCCAGCCGAATGGCAGCCGGCGGCCTATTGCACGGATGGGACGAGGCATTTCGTGACGGAATTGTAAAGGCGCTGCGGCGGGCCGATCAAGCCGCGGCGGGCGGTGGCTCACGCCATATCCTGGCCGCGATGGCGTCACGGAGCGGCAGGGATGAGTGGAGGCGCCCGACCAAGCGGCGCGTGCGTGCGATCCGGGATCGGCTGCGCGAAACGTATGGGAAACCGGTCAACGCGCCGCACGGACACCCGATCGCCGAGCTCGTGCGAACCGTCCTCTCGCAGAACACCTCCGACACCAACCGTGACCGCGCCTACGGGAGCCTGCGCTCGCGCTTCCCGACCTGGGAGGCGGTTCGCGACGCTCCCGAGGAGGAGGTCATCGAGGCAATACGCCCCGGCGGCCTGGCCAACACGAAGGGGCCGCGCATCCAGGAGATCCTGCGCCGCCTCCCGCTCGCCGGCACCGAGCCAACCCTCGACTGGCTCGAGGACGCCCCGCGCGAGCAGGCGCTCGAGTTCCTGACCGCCCTCCCGGGAGTCGGGCGAAAAACGGCGGCCTGCGTTCTCATCTTCACCTACGACCGGCCCGAGATCCCGGTCGACACGCACGTCCACCGGGTGGGCGGGCGGCTCGGCCTCTTTCGCCCAGGGGCGTCCTTCGCCGAGGAGCACGACGACATCCTCCGCTTCACCGACCCCGAGGACGCCTACGAGCTCCACATGAACCTGATCGCACACGGCCGCACGGTCTGCAAGGCGCGCCCCCGCTGCTCGGCATGCTCGCTCACGCGGATGTGCCCGTACTACCGCACGGTGGTAGCGTCCGGCGCGCCGGTCAAACGCTGACCGCGCGGGACCCAAGGAGGAGAGCAGTCTTGAGCAGGTCGCTTCGTCATGCGCTTTTTGGCGCGGTAGTCGTTGCTTCGATGCTGGCCCTGCCGGGCATCGCGCTCGCCGGTCATCACCACCGGCCGAAGCCG
>JAWVFM010000315.1:0-4813 GCA_033856015.1 Solirubrobacterales bacterium | reverse complement strand
TCGCGGTAGATGAAGGCGACCATGTCCGCGTCCTGCTCCAGGTTTCCGGACTCGCGCAGGTCGGACAGGATCGGCCGCTTGTCGCGCCCGGTGCGCTGCTCGGGCGCGCGCGAGAGCTGGGAGAGGGCGATGATCGGCACCTTCAGGTCGCGCGCCAGGAGCTTCAGCCCGCGGCTCATCTGGCCGACCTGCTCGACGCGGTTGATTCGCGGGTCGTCGGCGCGCATCAGCTGGATGTAGTCGACGATGATCAGCGCGAGGCCACCGCGGCCGGCGTCGATCTCGCGGGCGTGGAGGCGCCGCGCCTTGCCCCGCAGGTCGAGGATCGAGAGGTCCGAGGACTCGTCGATCCACAGCGGCGCCGTCTCGAGCTCGTTGCAGACCTTCAGCACGCGCTTCCAGTCCTTCTCTCCGACTCGGCCCTTGCGGAGCTTGTCCGAGGGGATCCGCGAGCGCTTCGCGATGAGCCGCTGGGCAAGCTCCATCTCCGACATCTCGAGCGAGAAGAACGCGACCGGCCGGTGCTCGCGGGTGGCGACGTACTCGGCGATGTTGGCAACGAGACCCGACTTGCCCATGCCCGGACGGGCGGCCAGGATGATCAGGTTCCCGGGCTGGAAGCCCCCCGTGATCGAATCCAGGTCCTGGAAGCCGGATGGCGTGCCGGTGATCCCGCCGCCGTTTCGCGCGATCTCCTCCAGGCGGGCGACCTCCTCCTCGAGGATCTGCCCGAGCTCGTGGAAGTCCTCGGCCTGCTCCTCGTGGGCGACCTTGAACAACGCCGCCTCGGCGCGCTCGACGAGCTCGCGGGGCTCGCCCTCGCGCTCGCGGACCGAGCGCTCGATCGTCTGCGCGGTGGTCATCAGGCGGCGCAGAAGTGCGTTCTGCTTGACGATCGAGGCGTAGTGGCGGGCGTTGCCCGGCGCCGGCGTGGCCGAGCCCAGGCCGATGACCGTGTCGCGACCGCCCGCCTCCGCGAGCTCGCCCGTCTGGGTCAGCTGCTCGGAGACAGTGAGGAAGTCGACCGCCTGGCCGCGGGCGTCGAGCGACTTGATGGCCCGGAAGATGAGGCGGTGGCGCTCGCGGTAGAAGTCCTCCTCCTGGAGGCGGACATCGAGGAGGACCGGCTCGATCGCGCTCTCGGAGACCATCATCGCGCCGAGGACCGAGGCCTCGGCCTCGAGGTTCTGAGGGGGTAGCTGCGTGTCGGCGTTGGCCATCGAGCGGATGATGCGGGGAAGTTCCACTCCCACTAATTAGAGGCTCCGGGGCGGCGGAATCGCCCCACCGGCCTCGCGCATCGAGAAAAGCACACAGACGCCCAGCCCGGAGTGGGCGAAGCCGCCATTTGCGACGCTTTAGCGCTCTTCGGCGACGATGGTCTTGACGCGAGCCGTCGTGCCCGGCACGACCTCGACCTCGACCATGTAGGTGCCGACCGAGCGGATCGGCTCCTCGAGCTGGATCTTCTTGCGCTCGATCCGCAGGCCCCGGGCCTCCGCGATGGCCTCGGAGATCTCCTTGGAGCTCACCGAGCCGAACAACTTGCCGTCCTCGCCGGCGCGGTGCTGGATCGTCAGCACGGTCTTCGAGAGAAGCGCGGCGGTCTCACCGGCCCGAGCCGCAGCGTCGGCGGCGGCCTTCTCGGCCATCTCCCGGCGGCGCTGCGCCTCCTCGAGCGAGCCCCGCGTGGCGGCCTGCGCAAGCTTGCGCGGCACGAGGTAGTTGCGGAGGTAGCCGGCCGATACGTCCACGGCCTCACCGGCGGTGCCGAGGTCCTCGACGTCCTTCAGCAGGATTGCCTGCGCCACGGCCGGATCCCTAGCGCTCGCCCACGTAGGGCAGGAGCGCGATCTCGCGGGCCCGCTTAACGGCGAGCGCAAGCTGGCGCTGGTGAAGACGGGAGAGTCCGGTCACGCGGCGCGAGCGCACCTTGCCGCGGTCGGAGAGGAAGCGGCGAATGAGCGTGAGGTCCTTGTAGTCGATCTCCTCGACGTTGATCCGCGTGTACTTGCGGGGGCGGAAGCGGTCGGCGCCCGGCCCACGACGGCGGCGCGGAGGCGCGCTCCCCTGGCGCTCGCGCGGGGGCATCAGCCGGCCTTCCTTGTGAGGTGGTCAAACAAGCTCATCGGTCCAATCGCCAAACGCGCCGCCCGCAGGCGGCACGAGGCAGGCATGATAGCCGGGGAGGCTCAGCAACCGGGCGACGCCGAAGCCGATGTCGGGCCTCGCTTCGGCCGCATGGATCGCGCCAGCGCGAGAGCCCGGTCGGGCGCGAGGATGCCCGCCAGCCCGTAATCGCCCTGCGGCCTGGGAGCGGTAGCGGGCCAGACGACCTGGCTGCGCATGTGGCCACCGAGGCGCTCGTACCCGAGGAGCCCCGGCCGCCCGCCGATTCGCACGGAGCGCACGTGGGCGGGGTCGCCGCATCCGTCGAATCCGGTGTTCCCGTAGAGCAGGCTCAGCAGCGTCCCGCCGGGCATGACGAGATCGAGCTGACCGGAGGCGTCCGCACCGCTACCCGATAGGTGAACCGGCTGTCTGCCGAGGCGGGCGCCGGACGGCAGGGGATCCGGCAGCGTCACGTCCACGTTGACGTGGCGGGCGATCCGCGCTGCCGCTTGCCGGATGGCGGCGAGCCGCGCCGCCGACGTCGATTGCGGCGAGTCATGTGACGGCGCGGGGCGGTTTGCGGGGACATCCGTGACTGCGCGTGACGAGCCGCAGGCGGCGAGACCCGGCGCAACCGCGGCGAGCCCGATCCAGAGCGCCGCCGTGCGAACCACGTTCATGGCTCGAGTATCCGCCGAATCTGAAGCTGTGGGGGACCGCGGCTCGGCGCCGCGGTCCCTGTTCAGCGGCTTAGAACGGGATGTCGTCGTCCGAGGCGCCGACCGCGGCGGGCTCGGGATTCGAGAAGTCAGACGTGTCGGCGGGGACGTCGGACTGCGGCGTGAACGTGCTGGCGCCCTCCTGGGAGCCGGCGCCGTCGCGGCTGCCGAGGAACTGCACCGTGTCGGCGATGATCTCGACCGCCTGGCGCTTGCCGCTGCCGTCCTGAGCCTCCCACTCGCGCCAGTCCAGGCGCCCGTCGACGGCGACAGGACGGCCCTTGGAGAGGTAGTTCGCGCAGTTCTCGCCCTGCGCGCCCCAGACGGTGACGTCGAAGTAGTTGGGCTTGTCGACCCACTCGCCGCTCTGATCCTTGCGACGGCTGTTGACCGCCACGCGGAGCTTGCAGATGGCCGTCCCGCTCGGAAGGCTCTTGAGCTCGGGGTCCCGGGTGAGGTTCCCCGTGATCGTCACTCGGTTGATGTTGCTTGCGGCCACTTGGCGTTTCCTTTCATCGTTTAATGCGCCACTCAGTCTAAGCAGCGGCCCGGCGCGTTCTCGCCCCCTGAAGAGACGAGAAATCCGTAATTAGCGCAGTTCCGAGTCGGAAGCTAGGTGGGCTGGTCGCCGGCATCGGCCGGCTCGGCGTCCGGGGCGGCAGGCTCGGCAGGAGCCTCGGCCGGCTCGGCCGGTGCTTCGGCTGCGGGTTCCGCGGGCGCATCCGTTGGCTCCGCGGGCGCTTCGGCTGCGGGCTCGGCGGGAGCCTCTGCCGGCTCTGCGGCGGGCGGCTCGGGGGGGGCTTCTTCCGCAGCAGGCTCGGCTGGAGCTTCGGCGGCGGCTGGAGCTTCGGCTGCCGGCTCGGCTGCTGCGTCGGCCGTAGCCGGCGGTGCGCCCTCGGCGGGCGCCGCTTCCCCAGCTGTGGGAGCCTCGGCGCCCGGCGCGGCTGCGGCCGGCGGCGCATCCTCGGCGCCAGCGTCCTCGCCGTCACGCCGGGGCGGACGATCGCTCGCGGCGCCCGGGCTGGGCGCAGGCGGAACGACGACCGGCGAGCGGGCGTCGACCTTGAAGATCCGGAAGCGCAGCACGCCGTCGGCGATCTTCAGGTCGTGATCGAGCGAGTCGAGAACAGCCGACTCGTCGCTCTCGAAGCGGAAGAACCGGTAGTCGGCCTCGGTTCGCTTGTCGATCTCGTAGGCCATCTTGCGAAGGCCCCACGAGGTGTCGTGCTTGAGCGTTCCGCCGGACTCGATGCGCCCGCGCGCCTCCGAGACGATGCGGTCGCGGACCTCGTCAGAGGCCTCTGGGTCGAGCATCAAAACGAGCTCGTAATCGCTTGGGGCGGACGTCGTCAAGGCGGCCGACGACTATAGCGAGTGCCCGATCAGCCCCTGAGGCCCCCTCGGGCGGCGATCTGCGGCCGGACCGCTCGGGTTCGACCGGCTGCGGGGGCACGAGACGACGGCCGGGGGTTGAAGCCGGTGTATGCGAGGACGTGCGATCAGGTGGCCGAACGTGGCCCGAGGCGCTGCGATTGCGATTGCGATCGGGACGAGCGTGGCGCTCGGCCCGGGCCTGCTGCGCGGGCCGAAGCCGCCGCCGCTGGCCTCCAACGTCGGCCTGAGGCAGCTCTCGCTGACGAGCGCCGCGGTCAAGCCCGTGCCCGCACACCATGAGGCCCCGGCCCCGCCCTCGGACAAGCTCGCGGCCGCCAAGCACTCGAGCCGCGCCGGCCAGCGTCCGCCCGCGCACGAGCCGAAGCCGACGCGGAAGCCGAAGAGGCCACCGCCGAAGGCCCACCGGAACGAAGTCGCGGCGCCGACGGCAACCCAGCCGGCTCCGGCTCCTGCGCCGCCCCCTGCGCCCGTACCGGTCTCGGTCTCCGCCCCCGTGGCGTCGGCTCCGCCCCCACCCGCTCCGCCGCCGCCCTCCCCCGAGCGCCGGCCGGCACAGCCCAGTCGCGGCCCGGCCGAGTTCGGCTTCG
>JAWVFM010000314.1:0-10828 GCA_033856015.1 Solirubrobacterales bacterium | reverse complement strand
GCGGCTGGAGGTCGTCGGCGACCTTGCCGAGCCACGCCTCGTCGACCTCGAAGAGACCCTCGTCGCCTGCCTGGTCCAGGAGGGCCGTCGCGACGCCCCAGGTCATGTTGGAGCCGGCGTGGTTGTGGACCGGCGTGCGGCCCGCCGCCTTGAGCGCCGAGGCGATCATGCCCGCGGTCGTGGTCTTGCCGTTGGTTGCGCTGACGATCGCGGACCCGTGGTGAAGGCGCGAGCCGAGGCGCGCGATCGCATCCGGCGCGAGCCTCAGGAGCAGCCGTCCAGGCAGCGTCGTCCCGCCGCCACGGCCGCTGCGCCGGCTGACCACGCCGGTGGCCCGAGCAAGGGCGAGCTTCGGAGCGAACGCGCGGCTTGGCACTAGATCATCTAGGCGGCGGCGACTATTACCCGGAGCGCCTTGGGCAGCAGGCGGACCGTCACCGGAAGCTCAGCGATCGGATCGCCGTCCGCATAGACCGTGAACGGCCGGTCGGCCTCGATCCGCACCTCTGTGGCGCGCTCCACCGTCACCTGCGGCTCGTCGACATGCTTGCCCTTGAACACCTTGGGCATCAGGTTAAAGAGGAACCTCAACTTGCCCGTCTGGCCCAGCCAGACGACGTCCAGGAGGCCGTCGTCGAGCTCAGCGGCCGGGGCCGCGAACATGCCGCCGCCATACGCCTTGCCGTTCGCCGCCGCAACCGAGTAGCCGCGAAACACGCGGGCTCGACCGTCAAGCTCGAGCGTGAAGGTGGCCGGCTTCCACTGGGCGAGGGCCTTCATCGCCGCGTACGCGTACACGAGGTTCCCGCGCACGAGCCTCACCTCGTTGGCGATCCGGTTGGCGTCCGAGTCGAAGCCGCAGCTGGCGATGCAGAGGAAGTGGGCGCCACCGATCTCGCCGACGTCGATCTCTCTCGTCACGCCGGCCTCGAGGGTCGCGACCGCCTCGTCCACGTTCGTCGGGATCCCGGCAACGCGGGCGAAATCGTTGCCCCGGCCTCCCGGGATCACCCCCAGGGCCGCATCACCACCCGCCAGGGCGCCGCCGACCTGCCCGATCAGACCGTCGCCGCTGACGACGACAGGGATCTCGCCGGCCGTGGTCGCGGCGAGGGCCTCGCTGCGCCCGTGCTCGATGCTGGTGGTCATGACGACGCGGTATTGCATGCCCCGAGCCTCCAGGCTGCGCTCAACCTGCGGCAGGAGCGCGAGTGCGCGCCCGTGACCCGCGTGCGGGTTGACGAGCAGCGCGAAGCTACGGCCCTCCGTCGTCAACCGTTCCTCCGGCCGATCCAGAACGTGCCGCGGCTCGCCTCACCCGCCTCCACGGGCTCGACGCCGCGACGCCTGAAGCCGCGGGCGAGCACGGCGTCCGGCGTGTAGAACGGCGTCGCGTCGCCCGCGCTCGCCGCGACGATCACGCTGCCTCCGGGCCGCAGGACCCGGGCGATCTCCGCGAAGAACGGCGGGACGTTCACCTGGGTGACGAGGTCGAACGAGGCATCGTCGAAAGGCAGGTCGGACGCGTCCGCCACGCGAAACGCGACCCGCCCGGACGGGTCGAGGCCAACCTTCTTCTTGGCGCGGCCCACCATCTCGTCGGCGAAGTCGACGCCACGGACGGTCGCCCGCGGAAACTCGCGTGCGAGGAACAGGGCGGCCTCGCCGGTGCCCGTGCCGAGGTCGAGGATTCGCTCTGGCTCAGGCTTGATGCGGGTGACCGCCGTGGCCAGGGCTGCGAGGTGCTCGACGGAGCCGGCGCCCGACCGAGTGTCCCAGTCGGCAGCGTGGTCGCCGAAGAACCGCCGCATCCGGCCGCGGACGAGCGGCCACAGCCATGGCGCGTGGGCGACCGTCCCGTTCAGGAGCCGCCCGATCCGGCGGATGCGATTCGGGGGCATCGGGCCCTCGCTGGACACGGCCGGATCATCGCAGGGCGTAGGCTTCCCGCCCGATGCGACGACCGATGATCAGAATCCAGCTCCTGGCCGGCACCACGGGCCTCCTCCTCGCCGGTTGTGGCGGCGGGGGCTCCGCGAGCGTCCCGACTGTCACGCCCAACCACGTCTCGGAGGTGAAGGGCTGCAAGGCAGTGCCGGCCCCGAGCCCGAAGGCGAAGACCGTGGGAGCGCCCAAGCAGGTCCTGAAGAAGGGCCAGAAGGCGACGGCGACGGTCTCGACGAGCTGCGGGAGCTTCACGATCGCCCTCGACACCACCCAGGCACCGGTGACCGCCAACGCCTTCGCCGCCCTCGCGCAGCAGGGCGTCTACGACGGCACGGACTTCCACCGGGTCGTCAAGGGCTTCGTCATCCAGGGCGGCAACCAAGCGCTCAGCGGCCCCCACGGCCGCTCTTACGAGGCGGTCGAGGCACCGCCGAAGAACCTCACCTACAGCCGTGGGGTCGTCGCGATGGCAAAGGCCCAGACCGACCCGATCGGCGCCACCACCGGGGAGTTCTTCGTGGTGACGGCTCCGGCGGATGCCGGCCTGCCGCCTCAGTACGCGCTGATCGGCAAGGTCAGCTCCGGCATGGCGACCGTGAACAGGATCGCGAGCCTCGTGGATCCATCACTCGGCGCGGCGGGCGGCGAGCCGCTCCAGCCGGTGCTGATCGACTCGGTCACGGTCCACTGAGCACCGGCGCCGACGGCGCGCGCGAGCCTGCGCCGTTCGAGCTCGAGCGGGCGGGCGCGGCGATCCGCGGCGAGGCGCTCGGCGCGGGCCCGCCGATCGTCCTGGCCCACGGCCTGACCGCCACACGTGGAGTGGTGGTCCATGGCTCGAAGCTGCTCGCTCGCGAGGGAATGCGCATGGTGGCCTATGACGCGCGCGGTCACGGCGAGTCGGATCCGGCCCCGACCGGCGGGTACGCCTACGAGGACCTCGGGGCCGACCTGGGCGCGGTGATCGCGCACGCGGGGGAGGGGAGAGCAGTGCTCGCCGGGCACTCGATGGGCGCTCACACGATCGCCCACCATGCCCTTACGGCCGGAACGGACCGGATCGCCGGAATCGTCTTCATCGGCCCGGCGCACCTGGGCAGGGCGCCAAGCCCCGACTCGCTGCGCTACTGGGACGCGCTCGCCGACGGCCTCGCGCAGGGCGGGGTGGAGGGGTGGCTCGCCGCCTATGACCATGACCTCGACCCACGCTGGCGCCCGACCCTCCTGCGAATCGCGAGAGCGCGCATGGAGCGCCATCGTCATCCGGATGCGGTCGCGCTGGCGCTCCGGGAGGTTCCGCGCTCCGTGGCATTCGATGGGGTCGGCGCGCTCGAGGACCTCGACGTTCCGGCCTTGATCGTCGCAAGCCACGACGAGGCCGACCCCGGGCATCCCTATGCCGTCGCGGCCGAGTGGGCCCGGCGGCTGCCAGACGCACGGCTGATCAGCGAGGAGCAGGGCGAGTCGCCGCTTGCCTGGCAGGGCGGGAAGCTCTCGCGCGAGATCGCGGCCTTCTGCGCGGAGCCGGCGGTTCGAGCACGCCTCTGATGCCCATGGCGTCGCTGGTTATCCTCGGCTCGTGAGCGAGGTCGAGCTTCCGATCACCGGTGCCTGCATGTGCGGCGCCATCCGCTTCGAGGTCTCGAAGCCGCTGCTGGGTTCTCTGTACTGCCACTGCAAGCGCTGCCAGCGACGCACGGGAACCGCGTTCTCGGTCAGCGCCCTCACGGAGATGGGGTCGTTCAGGATCACGGCGGGGGAGGACCTCGACCGCTCCTGGGACCCGGGCGACGGCTGGATCAAGCACTTCTGCGGCAGGTGCGGCGGCCAGACCTACACGGCCAGCCCGGAGAACGCGGACGTGATCAGCGTCCGCATGGGTGCCCTCGACGGCGACCCGGGCATCAGGCCGAGCGCGCACCAGTTCGTCGCCTACGCGGCGCCGTGGGAGCCGGTTCCCGACGACGGCCTGCCGCGCTTCGAGGAGCGGATCACCGCGAACGCGGCTCCGCCGGACTGAGGACGGGGACGCTCTCTACGGGGCGAGGAGGACCTTGAGCTCCTCGCTCGCGGGATCGAGGAGGACGCCGAACATCTCCTCGGCGCGCTCGAGGTCCACGACCGAGGTCACGAGCTTCTCGACGGGAAGCGCGCCCGCAGCGATCAGCTCGATGGCATCGGCGAAATCCGCCTTCGTGTAGGCGAACGAGCCGCGGATCTGCGCCTCCTTGATCAGGAGGACGAGCTGGGAGATCGTGACCGGCTCCTCGAGCACCCCGAGCGCCACGATCGTGCCGCGCGGGCGCACGAGCTCGAGGGCAAGGCCAAGCGCGGCCGGGTTGCCGGCGCACTCGAAGATCGCAGGCGGCGGCAACCCGCCGCACGCTTCCACGACGGCCATGTGAACGTCCTCCAGCCCGAGCGCCACAAACCCCAGGTCGGCGGCCCGATCCGCCCGGCGGGTGTTCTTCTCGATCACGAGCACGCGTTCGAAGCCACGGGCGCGGAGCGCCAGGGCGGTCATCACGCCGATCGGCCCGGCGCCGATCACGAGCGCCGGCTCGCCCGGGTCGGCGTCCGCCACCGCGACGCCGTGGATTCCCACCGCGAACGGCTCGACGAGGGCACCCGCATCGTCGGAGACCTCGTCCGGGAGCCGGAAGAGGGAGGAGGCATCCACGCTCACCCGCTCGGCGTACGCCCCGTCCACGGCGCCGAGCCCGACGCCGGTCGTCGCCGCCTGCATGCACACGTGCTCGGCCCCCGCCAGGCACATGGGGCACTCGCCGCACGGGACGAACGGAAAGACGGTCACGCGCTCGCCCTCGCTCCAGCCCTCGACCGAGCCGCCGAGCGCAGCGACCGCTCCCGAGAACTCGTGGCCCATCACCGAGCCGACCGGAATCGCTGGGGATGGGCGCAGGTGAAGGTCTGAACCGCAGATCCCGCACCGGGCGACGTCGATCACGGCGCCGCCCGCGGCCGGCGCCGGCTCGGGCCGCTCGACCGCCACGAGCTTCCGGTCCGGAGCGATCTCGATCGCGCGCACGGCGAGCAGCCTATAGAGCGTCCGGGCGCGCTAGGGGCGGTCGGCGAGCCGGTAGACGAGCCGCAGGCCCGACCAGGTCGCGTCGATCGCGCACACCTTGTTGTCGACCAGGCCGCCGGCCAGGGCGATCTCGCGGACGACGTCCTCGGTGAGGTCCGTCTCAACTCCTGAGGCCCGCTTCGGCCAGGCGACCCACAGGCCGCCATTGGGCTTCAGAGCGCCCCGCAGGCCATCCCAGCGCCGCTCGAGCTCGGCGCGGCGGCGCGTGAAGAAGACGATCACGTCGAGCGCGCCCCCAAGCCGCGCTCTCACGGTGACGCCGTTGGGAAGCTTGCCCAGGGTTGCCGCGAAGTCCTCAGGCGCGCCCGGGAAGGCGACGGTGTGTTCCGCCTTGATCCCGAGCTTCTTGACGAGCGGCGTCCCCGAGTATCCGGCCACCCGGCGATCCTAATCGCGCACGGTTCTATGATCCCGGCCCGTGATCGACGACGGCCCAGCGATCCACTACTCGGAGGTCCAGCGCGGGACGCCCGTGTACTCGTCGGACGAGGTCGAGCTCGGCAAGGTCGACACGGTGCTCGACAACTACCGCGAGCGGATCTTCGACGGGATCATCATGGAGATCGCCGGTGGCGAATTGCGCTTCGTCGACGCGCCGGAGGTGGCCCGCACCGCCGAACGCGGCGTGACCCTCGTGCTGAGCGCAGCCGAGGCGGCGGACCTGCCACTCCCCGAGCGCGCGCCCAAGACCTTCCGCGTCAATCCACGAGCGGGGCGCCTGGCGCGCATGCTCGGCGGCGGCTGGCGCAAGGACTGACCGAGACCTCCGTCAGCCGGCTCCCGTGAGCGCGGCGGAGGCATAGACCTCGCCGCCCGGCGCGGTCACCCAAAGCATCCCGCCGTCGGCGGCACGAAGAACCACCGCATCGCCCACGGGCGCGGCCGCGCGATGCTCCATCTCCACGTCGATCGGCTCGGCGGCGGGGAGGAGGATCTCGTCGACGATCGCCCAGTAGCGCGCGTTGTTGACATGGCCGACGATGTCGAGATCGCCCTCGCGGAACGTCCACGCGACACGGGTCGCGTCGTCCGCCGGCGGCGGGTGGCGAAGGCGTGAACGGGGCCGCCGGACGGGCGCAGGGCGATAGGCGTCCAGGAAGCGCTCCGGCAGGCGTGCGGGCGTCTGCGTCTCGGGATCCACGTTGACCCACACGGAGACCGCCTCCAGCGCCGCGCCCTCGGCACCCTGGAGCGACGTCCGGCGCTCGGCCAGGGCGTGGCTCACGCCGCTCGCAAAGGTCGCGAGCTGCACGTCCTCGGGGAAATGCGGGAACCGCTCAACGCGGATCCGCGTGCGGCGCACGATCCAGAATCCGGCCCCGTCGACGCCGCCGTCGACGACGTCGTGGTAGGCGACGTCCTGCAGCCAGCGGGCGATCTGGTCGAGGCGCGCCCGTCCCGATGGGCTCACGTCCGCCGGACCGACGCGCAGCTCCTCGCGAAACACGCGCCCGGACTCGGGAACGGGTGGGAAGGCCTCTTCCATGGCCAGGATCCTAGGAGGCCGATGCGCTGCGCCGGCCCGGCGGCCGCTCAGCGGTCGTAGTCGCGGATGGCCTTCAGCGAGAGCGCGGTGAGCGCCGCGCCCATGATCAGGATCACGGCCAGGCATGCGCCGAGCTTGTCGAGGTCCCAGCCCTGGATGATCAACGAGCGAAGGCCCTCGATCACGTAGCTCACCGGGTTGACCCTCGCCAGCGCCTCCATCACCGGGCTCAGGCGGGAGAACGGGACGAAGTTCGGCGTCAGGAAGAGCAGGGGGAAGAAGAGCAGGAAGCTGGTGTTGGTCGCCTGGACGTTTCGCGTTCGCAGGGCGATCAGCACCGCGAACCCCGCGTAGGCGACCCCGAAGGACGCCGCGAGCACGACCAGGACGACGGCGCCCGGCACGCCGGTCTCCACACGCGCCCCGAGCCCGATCCCGGCGATGAGGACGAGAACGGAGCCGCCGAGACCGCGGGTGAAGTCGGCGATCAGCCGCCCGTAGATGATCGCCGAGCGGCTGATCGGCGCGACGAGCAGCTTGTCGAAGTAGCCGTTCTCGATCTCGGTCACCAGCGCGAGCCCGGAGGTCGCGGTGGCGACGGCGAACATCAGCGAGACCGGCAGCTGAAATGCCACGTAGCCCTGGCCGTTCAGGAACGGCGTCGAGCTCGGAAAGGTCTTCGAGACCTGGCCGACGTTGACGGCGAGGAAGAAGAGGGGGATGAAGAGCGTCGGGATCGTCGCCTCCGGGTAGCGGATCGTCTCCCGCACGGCGCGTCGGCCGAGCAATGCAACCTGACCGATCATCGGCTGTCCTTTCCGTCGGAGCTCCTGTCCTCGCTCTCGGCTTCGTCGTGGCGGGCCTCCTCGTCCGCGCTCAGGCGCCGCCCGGTTGCCTCGAGGAAGACGTCGTCGAGCGAGGGGCGCGCGATCGAGATCGCACCCACCGTCAGGCCCGCCGCGTCGAGGCGCCGGACGATCTCCGCGACGGAGCCGGCGCCGTCGCCCGTGAACAGCGCCAGCGAGCCCTCGCCCTCGACGATCCGCTCGAGCTGCGGCAGGCCCTCCAGCGCCGAGCGCGTCGCTGCCGGGTCGGCTCCGTCGAGCCCCACCGAGACGACGTCGTGGCCGATCTCCGACTTCAGCTTCTCGGGCGTGCCCTCCGCGACCAGCCGTCCCTCGTCGATGATCGCGAGGCGCTCGCAGAGCGCGTCCGCCTCCTCCAGGTACTGGGTGGTGAGGAAGACGGTGGTGCCCTCGGCGTTGATCCGCCGTACCTCGTCCCAGATGGTCAGGCGCGAGGACGGGTCGAGCCCGGTGGTCGGCTCGTCGAGGAAGAGGATGCGCGGCTCGTGGACGAGCGCGGCCGCGAGGTCGAGGCGGCGTTTCATGCCTCCCGAGTAGCCCTTGACGCGCCGATCCGCGGCGTCCTCGATGTCGACCATCTCTAGGAGCTCCTGCGTCCGCCTGACCGCGTTCTCGCCCCGGATCCCGTAGAGGCCGCACTGCAGCTCGAGCAGCTCGCGTCCGGTCTGCACCGGGTCCAGGCCGATGTCCTGCAGGGCAACGCCGATCCGGCGGCGGATCGCATCGCCCTCCTGCGTTATGTCAAGTCCATCGACGTGGGCGCTGCCTGCGGTGGGCGGCAGGAGCGTGCACAGCATGCGGACGGTCGTCGTCTTGCCGGCTCCGTTCGGCCCGAGAAACCCGAAAACCTCGCCACGCCGGATCGAGAGATCGATGCCGCGCACGGCGTCGACACCGTCGCCGAAGCTGCGAGCGAGGTCCTTGGTCTCGATCGCCGGAGGCTCCGAGCTCGTGCCCGCGCCTGCGTTTGCTGCTTCGACGGCTTCCATGAGGCTCCTCAGTTGCGCGGTTCGCTTGCCATTCCGGACTTCTGACCGGTCCGGGGGAGAGAATTAAGCGGTCGCCCAGGACGTAATTCGCGACTCGGTTTCCATAATCACGGTTATCGTGCGTAGGGTCGAGCCGCGCGCCTCAGGGCGGCTCACGCCTAGTTGACCGACGGATCGTCGGGCATGCGGGCGACAAGCGCGTACTGACCACCCTTGCGAGCGAGGACGTCGCTCCACAGGTGATCAGGGTCCTCCGGGAAGAGCTCTCGCGGCAACGGCGGCTCCACGATCCACGACTCGATCTCCAGTTCGTCCTCGAGCTGGCCCGCTCCCCAGCCGGAGTAGCCCGCGTAGACGCGACCGCGCCTGACCACATCCCCGAGCGCGGAGAGCTCCAGGTTCGCGGATGCAAGGCCGACGTCCGCGGCGACGATCCACGCCGCGGCGCTCGGGTCGGAGAACTCGGCCAGGAGGACGAGCGCCTCCGGTTGGACGGGCCCGCCGACGAAGACTGGGCCGTGGCCGGCGACTTCGGCGAGCTCGGCCGAGACCTCGTCCAGCGCAGTCTCCGACGGGTTGTTCAGGACGATGCCCATCGCGCCCTCCTCGGAGTGCTCGGTGATGAGCACCACGCGCCGCGCGAAGTTCGGGTCGACGAGCGCCGGCGACGCCAGGAGCAGCTTGCCTCGTAGCGAGTCCTCCATGCGACTTCAGTCTCACACCTCGGGGATCTCGGCGCGAGACCACCGCCTCGCTAATCTCGCCGCATGGCCAACGCCTCCTACGACGTGGAGGAACGTGACTTCGAGGCTCGTGTGGTCGAGCGCTCGCGCGAGGTTCCCGTCGTCGTCGACTTCTGGGCCACGTGGTGCGGCCCGTGCCGCACGCTCACCCCCGCGCTCGAGGCGGCGGTCGCCAAGCGCGGCGGCGCCATGGAGCTCGCGAAGGTCGACGTCGATCAAAACCAGATGCTCGCGCAGGCGTTCGGCGTTCGCGGCATCCCCGCCGTGAAGGGCTTCAAGAACGGCACCGTTGCGTCCGAGTTCACCGGCGCGATCCCTCCGGCTCAGATCGAGGCCTTCCTCGACGCGCTCGTCCCATCCAAGGCCGATGCGCTGGCCGCCGCCGGTGACGAGCCCTCGCTCCGCGCGGCGCTCGAGGCCGACCCCCGCCACGCCGAGGCCGCCGCCAAGCTCGCCAAGCTCCTGCTTGCGCGCGGCGAGCATGACGAGGCGATCACGCTTCTCGACCGCTTCGAGGGCGACTTCCTGGCCGACGGGCTCGCCGCCCGGGCGAGGCTCGCGGCCCAGGACCCCCCGCCCGAGCTCGCCGCCGCCTTCGCCGCCTGGGACGCGGGCGAGGACGAGGCCGCGCTCGAGGCCATGCAGGGAGCCATAGCGACCGAGCCTGACGAGGAACGACGCGACGCCCTGCGCAGGGTGATGGTCGCGATCTTCACTGAGCTCGGCGCGGAGCACCCGCTGGCGCGAGCGCACCGCCGCCGCCTGGCGACGGCGCTCACGTAGACCTCCATGAACGGCGATCCAGCATCGGGGGTCGGGCTCCTCGCGGCGCTCTTCGCCGGCCTGGTCTCGTTCATCTCGCCCTGTGTGCTGCCGCTGGTGCCCGGCTACCTGTCCGCGGTCAGCGGCGTCGCGGTCGGCGAGCTCTCCGAGGCCGGCTGGCGGCGCGTCCTGGTGCCGAGCCTCCTGTTCGTCGCCTCGTTCTCGGCGATCTTCATCGCGCTCGGGCTCACGGCAACCGGCCTCGGGCAGACCCTCCACGACCACATCGGGCTCCTGGAGAAGATCTCGGGCGTGTTCATCATCCTCATGGGCGTCCTCTTCGTGGCAAGCGCATTCGTGACCCGTCTGAACCGCGAGTGGCGAGTGGACGCGCTGATGGCCCGGGCCGGGCGCGGCGGGCCGGTGGTCGCCGGCGCGGCCTTTGCGATCGCCTGGACGCCCTGCATCGGCCCGACGCTCGGCTCGATCCTCACGGCGGCGAGCCTCTCCGGCTCCGAGGCCCACGGCGCGTTCCTCCTGGCGGTCTACTCCGCCGGGCTCGGGATCCCGTTCCTCGCGACGGCGCTGGCGTTCTCACGGATGACGGATGCGTTCGACGCGATCAAGCGCCACTACGCGGTGGTCATCGGCGTCGGCGGCGCCATCCTGATCGCCACCGGGATCCTGATCCTCACGGGTGACTTCACCGTCCTGAACATCAAGGCCCAAGAGCTGACGACGAACCTGGGGATCAACCCCTAGTTCATCTCGGCGGGCGTACTCAGCGGCACGCCCACAGCCTCGACCTCCTCCTCCTGAAGCCCCGCGCCGTGTCCCTCCTGCGAGCAGACGATCCGGAACCGCCCGGTGGAGATGGCCGCGTCGCCGACCACCGGCAGCCCGCGGATCTCCTCCCAGCCGAGGCG
>JAWVFM010000313.1:0-9264 GCA_033856015.1 Solirubrobacterales bacterium | reverse complement strand
CGGCGGGCGTCGGTGGCGGTACCGGCACCGGCGCGGCGCCGGTCATCGCCCGCCTCGCTCGCGACGTCGGCGCGCTCACGGTCGGCATCGTGACCAAGCCGTTCAAGTTCGAGGGCACGCGTCGCGCCACGCAGGCCGAGGCGGGCGTCGAGGCCCTCTCCGAGGAGGTCGACACGCTCATCGTCGTCCCCAACGAGCGCCTGCTCTCCGTGCTTGCGCGCACGACGACGATGATGGAGGCATTCCAGGTCGCGGACGATGTGCTGCGCCAGGGTGTCCAGGGCATCTCGGAGCTGATCACGCTGCCGGGGCTCATCAACCTCGACTTCGCCGACGTCCGCACGACGATGCGCGACGCCGGCCAGGCCCTGCTCGGGATCGGCATGGGCACCGGGGAGAACCGCGCGACGTTCGCGGCGGAGCGGGCGATCGCCTCGCCGCTCCTGGAGACCTCCGTGGACGGCGCGCGTTCGATCCTCCTGTCGATCACCGGCGGCAGGGACCTGAGCCTGCTCGAGGTGAGCGAGGCTGCAAAGGTGGTCCACGAGGCCGCCCACCCCGACGCCAACATCATCTTCGGCGCCAACGTCGACCCGTCGCTCTCCGACCAGGTGTGGGTGACCGTGATCGCCACGCGCTTCGATGGCCGCGGTCGCCGCAAGGACGGCAACGGCGGCTCCCAGCGCCGGATCCCGGGCACCGCCCAGGCATCCGTCCGCAGGCCCCCCGAGCGTCGCGCCGGCACCGCCAAGAGCTTCGAGTCGCAGCCGCGGGACCTCGAAATCGAAGTCCCCGAGTTCCTTCCGAACTAGGAATAACCACTCCGCCGAGATCCTCCGGCGGAATAACTCCGCCGAGATCCTCCGCTTCGCGTCCGGTCTCGGCGGGTTGCGACGCGTTACGGGGATGCAGGTCGTAAGCGCTCGACCCGGGACTTCGTCCCTAGTTCCGGCGGGCGGTCGCTTGGTCTTGGTCGTGGGTCGTACGTAGGATCCGTTCCATGGCCCAGGGAGCGGTAGCCGCTGGACATGCCCTCACGGCGGAGGCCGGGGCACGTGTCCTGCGCGCAGGCGGCAACGCCGTCGACGCGGCGGTCGCGGCGGCCCTGACCTCGTTCGTCGCCGAGAGCCCGCTGACAGGCTTCGGCGCCGGCGGCTTCATGCTGGTCCACACCGCCTCGGAGGACGCCCTGCTCGACTTCTTCGTCGAGGTTCCGGGACGCGGCGGCGCTCAGCGCAGCTCCGAGCTCGTCCCGGTCGCCGTCGAGTTCGGCGACGCGACCCAGACGTTCAACATCGGGGCAGCGTCGTGCGGCACTCCCGGAAACGGCGCCGGGCTTGCCGAGGCGCTCCGCCGGTTCGGCTCGGTGCCGATGGCCGAGCTCGCGGCCCCCGCCGCGGCCCTGGCGCGGGCCGGCGTCGAGGTGAACGCTCAGCAGGCTTACCTGCACGAGCTCCTGCGCGCCGTCGTCACCGAGTACCCGGAGGCCCGGTCGCTCTACACCGCCGCCGGGCGGCTCCTGGCGGCGGGCGACGTCTTTCGCTCCGAGGACCTGGCGGATGCCCTCGAGCGCTACGGGGCTGAGGGTGCCGAGCCGTTCTACGGTGGCGAGATCGCAGCCGAGATCTCCGACTGGGTGCTGGAACGCGGCGGCACCCTGACGCGCGAGGACCTGGCCGCCTACCGGCCGATCGACCGCGAGCCGGTTCGCGCCCACCTTGCGGGCCGGGAGATCCTCACGAACGCGCCGCCGTCTCCGGGCGGAGTGCTGATCGCGTTCTCGCTCGCCGTTCTGGAGCGGGCGGGCCGAACCGACCTCGAAGCGGTCGTGCTCGCCATGGAGGAGGCGCAGGCGGCGCGCACGGAGGAGTTCAACCGCGGCCTTTACGAGCCCGGGTTCGCCGCTCGGGTCCTCGACGCCCAGCGCCTGGACGATGCTGGGAAGCGGGTGGCGGCAGGAGCTCGTGTCGGGCGAGCGGGCGGCGGGCCCGGCGACCGGATGGGCTCCACGACCCACATCTCCGCTCTCGACGCCGACGGGAACTCGGCGAGCGTCACCTGCTCCAACGGCGTCGGCTCCGGCCTCGTCGTGCCCGGCACCGGCGTCCACGTGAACAACATGCTCGGCGAGGAGGACCTCAACCCGCTCGGCTTCCACGTCCTCGAGACGGGGCTGCGCCTGCCGTCGATGATGTCGCCGTCGGTTGTCCTGCGCGACGGCGAGGTCGAGATGGTCCTCGGTAGCGGCGGCTCGAACAGGATCCGCTCGGCGATCCTGCAGTCGATCATCCGGCTCGTCATCGAGGACGCGTGGGCGGAGGACGCCGTCGCGGCCCCTCGCGTCCACTTCGAGGACGGCGCGGTGCAGGCCGAGCCGGGCCTGGACGAGGCGATGCTCGGCCGGCTCGAGGCCGACGGATACGAGGTCGTCCGCTGGCGCCGCAAGGACTGGTTCTTCGGCGGTGTCCACGCGGTCGCCCGCGACCCGGAGACCGGGCGGGTCGGCGGCGGCGGCGACCCGCGGCGGGGTGGAGCGGTGGCCCTCGCCTGAGCTGCGCTCAGCCGACGACGACCTTGCCGTTCATCTTCGCGCGCTCGGCGATCTCACTGGAGCGCTCGAGCGCGCCGACCAGCGCATCCAGGGCGTCGCCGAGGAGGCGCATCCGCTCGTGCTCGGAGCGGAGCTCCAGAAGGCGCTGCTTGGTCTCGGGTGGCAGCTCGACACGCCCGGCAATCCCATAGGCGTCCTCAGCGTCCAGCTCGGCGCGGTCGGGTGGCTCGCCGGAGACCCGCTCGACGAGCTCGGCGAACGCCTCTCGTGCCATGTCCGCCTCCTTGCCGGGCTCGTCCTCGGCAGGCTCCGCGACCGGCTCGACCTCGCCGGCCGGGTAGTTGTCGGACTCGAAGCGGTCGAGCACGCGAAACGGCCGCTCGCCGGTGACGACGATGTCCATCCGCCCGTCGTCGAAGCGCTTCAGGACCTCCGTCACACGTGCCTCGCAACCGACGTTCCGGGCGCCGTCCGAGTCCCGGAAGACGATGCCGAACGGAATCGAGCGCTCGACGCAATCGCCGATCATCCGCTTGTAGCGCTCCTCGAAGATGTGCAGCGGCATGAGCTCGCCGGGCAGGAGCACGGCCGGGAGCTCGAAGATCGGAAGCTCTGACGCTTGGCGTGCCACAGGCTGATTGTATGAGCGACCAGCCGACGGGCAGCGCGGGCGCAAGCGACAATCCCGAGCCGATGGCCACCGACTTCGAAGCCGCGGGACTCCTGGACGGGCTCGAGGGCAAGGCGCGCGAGGCGCGCGAGACCCTCCTGGCCGAGCTCGAGGCGGACGGCGTGTCCCTGGACGAGCTGCGTGAGGCCGTCGAGGAGGACAGGCTTGCCCTCCTGCCCGTGGAGCGCTTCCTCGAGGGAGGCGGGAAGCGCTACACGCTCGCCGAGGTCGCGGAGCAGGCGGAGGTGGACCCCGACTTCCTGGTCCACCTGCGCGGCTCGCTCGGCCTGCCGCAACCTGATCCGGAGAGCCGCGAGGCAACTGACGAGGACGTCGAGGCGGCGAAGCGCATGCGCATGCTCCTCGACGCCGGGCTTCCCGAGGATGGCCTGCTCGAGAACTCCCGCGTGCTCGGCGTCGCGATGGCGCAGGTCGCGGCGACCAACAACTCGCTCGTCGGCGAGGCGATGCTGCGCAAGGGCGACACCGAGCTCGATGCTGCGCGGCGCTACCTGGACGCGGCGTCGGCGCTCGAGCCGCTCATGGGGCCCGCAATGCAGTACGCGCTTCGCCTCCATCTGCGAGAGCAGATCCGCCAGTCGGTGGTCGGTTCTGCGCAGCTCGCATCCGGAGAGCTCGCCGGGTCGACTCTGGTGACGGCCTGCTTCGCCGATCTCGTTGACTTCACCCGGCTTGGCCAGTCGCTCGACTTCGCGCAACTGGCCTCGCTCACCAACCGCCTCGCGGAGATCGCTCGGGAGGTGGCCGCGCCCCCGGTCCGGCTCGTGAAGATGATCGGCGACGCCGCCATGCTCGTCTCGTCGGACAACGACGCACTGCTCGACGCCGCGTTACAGCTCGTGAGCGCGGCGGAGGCCGAGAGCGGCGAGTTCCCCGAGCTGCGCGCCGGCCTGGCTCGGGGCGAGGTCGTCGGTCGAGGCGGCGACTACTACGGTCATCCGGTCAACCTCGCGAGCCGGATCACCGATTACGCCTACCCGGGAAGCGTGCTCTGCGACGAGACCGTCCACGACGCTGCCCAGAACGGCTTCAGGTTCTCCTTCGCCGGCGCACGGCACCTCAAGGGCGTGGATGGCGCCACGCGGCTCTTCCGCGCCCGCAGAGAGCTCGGCGACTCGGCCGCCGACGCGTAACGCCGGAGCGGGTTCGCGGACCTTAGGAGGCGTTGAACGCCTCCTGGAAGCATTGAGCCGGTGATCCTGCTCATCCTGTTCGCCCTCGTCGCGGGCGCCGGGACGGCCCTGTCGCCATGCGTCCTTCCGGTCCTGCCGGCGATTCTCTCCGCGGGAGTCACCGGCGGCCGTCGCCGGCCGCTCGGGATCGTCACCGGCCTGGCGCTCTCCTTCACCTTTGCGACGGTCGCCCTCGTCTACGTCATCCAGGCGCTCGGGCTCCCGGACGACATCACGCGGAAGCTCGCGATCGGGGTCCTGATCGCGTTCGGGCTCCTGCTGCTGGTGCCGCCACTCGCCGACCGGGTCGAGGCCTGGATCTCGCGCGTGGTCCCCGCGCCATCACGTCCGGGACGCGAGGGGTTCGGCGGCGGCCTCCTCGTCGGCGCGAGCCTCGGGTTCGTCTACGCGCCCTGTGCCGGCCCGATCCTAGCGGGCGTGATCACGGTCTCCGCCTCCCAGACCTTCACGTTCGGACGGCTCGCCGTGGCGCTGGCCTACTCGATCGGCTCGGCAGCGGTCCTCTATCTCCTGATGCTCGGAGGGCGGCGGATCACGGACCGGCTCCGCGCCTATCGCGGGCGGGTCCAGGTCGTGATGGGCGCGGTCATGCTTGCGGTTGCCGTCGTCATGGCGACAAACCTCGACGTCAAGTTCGAGGGCTCGATCGCGTCGGATCTGCCGTCAGCCCTGGTCGATCCGACGAGCCGCATCGAGCAGAGCTCCGCGATCTCGAACGACCTCACCGCGGTGCGGGGGGGCGGGGCCACGAGCCGCGAGGCGGGGACCGCGCAGGCCGCGGCTGGGACCCAGCTCCCGAACAAAGGCCCCGCGCCCGACTTCACCGGAAATCAGATGTGGTTCAACACCCCGGGGGACCGGCCGCTCAGCCTCGGCCAGCTTCACGGGCAGGTCGTCCTCGTGGACTTCTGGACCTACACCTGCATCAACTGCATCCGCACGCTTCCCTACCTCGAGAGCTGGTATCGGCGCTACCACCGCGACGGGCTCGAGATCGTCGGCGTCCACAGCCCCGAGTTCCCGTTCGAGAAGGAGGCCGGAAACGTCCAGAACGCGATCAACCAGTTCGGGATCACCTACCCCGTGGCCCAGGACAACGACCTCGCGACCTGGAACGCCTACAGCAACCAGTACTGGCCTGCCGACTACCTGATCGACGCGAACGGCGACATCCGGCTGGTCCACTTCGGCGAGGGGAGCTACGCGGAGACCGAGAAGGCAATCCGGGCGCTCCTCGCCGAGGCCGGCAGAACGCCGAAGGGCCGCCCCGTCCAGGTGGCTGCCCAGAAGCCCGCGAAGGGCCTCGCAACGCCCGAGACCTATCTCGGTGGCGCCAGGGCGCAGGGGTTCGTGGAGCAGCTCCGGCAGGGAACGAGCCGGTACCCCGCCGTTTCGCCGGAGAGCCTGCGTCCGAACCAGCTCGCCTACGGCGGCGAGTGGAACGTCGCCTCTGAGGATGCGACGGCGGGCCGAGGCGCGACGCTCTCGCTGAACTTCACCGCGAGGCGGGTTTTCCTGGTGGCCGGCTCACCGGGTCACGCCCGACCGCTCCAGGTCGAGCTCGACGGCAAGCCGATCCGGCCCGCGCAGAGCGGCGCGGACGTGAAGCACGGGGCCGCCGCGATCGGCCGCCAGCGCCTCTACCGCCTGGTCGACCTGCCGAAGGCCGAGCGCCACGTGCTGACGTTGCGCTTCGCGCCGGGCATCAACGGCTACTCGTTCACCTTCGGCTGAGTCGATTCAGCAGCTTTTCTTCGTCCTGATCGTGATCGAGCTCTTGCCGATCGTCTTCGCGTGCTCCACGAGCTTCACGCGCCACTTGCCGGTGTCCAGCGTGCCGCTCTCGGAGACCATCGTGAAGTAGTCGGTGAAGCTCCCGTTCTTGAGCCAGGTCGAGTGGTAGGTGGTGTTGTGGTGGCCGTTCAGCGACCAGATCTCGTCGAACTTCGTGCCCTTCGTCGCCCCCTTGACGCTTCCCTTGGCGTCGATCTCGGTCGTCGGTTTCGAGGCGCAGGCCTTGAAGGTGCTGCCCGGCTTCTTCTTGTGAAGCTTGTGATCGCTCGTGTAGACGTGCCAGGACTTGATCGCGACGCTTGTCCCTGCCGCTACGGCGGGCGTCGTGAACGCGGCGAGTCCCAACAAGCAGGCGAGCATGCCGACCAGTCTCTTCATGGCTCAACTCTCTCCGATCCGATTGACGCCGAGAGCCTAGTCACGGCTCACTTTCGTTGCGACGCCACCGACTTTGACCGCGCTACGCGCGGTCAAAGTCAGCCGCGTCTGGGCCGCCAGCGGAGAAGCGCTACGAACTAAGCGCCCTTGCGGGCGGAGAGAACGAGGTTGTAGAAGAGCCCGGGAGGCAGGCGGGGCTCCAGCGCGGCGGCGTCGAAGCGCTGGAGCGCGAGGCAGGTCCGGTAGGCGAAGAGCTTCCAGCGCATCGGCAGCCCGTCGGGATCGGCGGTGGCCTCCAGCGAGCGCAGGAGCCAGCCGTACATGTTCGAGACGAGCTCCTCGCCGCGCAGCCGGCTGGCCACGAAGCCGGCGCCGTCGAGCAGGGCGTGAAGCCGGGCCGGCGTGAAGGCGTGGACGTCCACGTTTCCCTCGAGCTCGTGGCCGTCGCTGTCCTCGAGCGGCTCCGGAGGCCGCGCGGATGCGCCGATCATCCGGCGCCACGCCGGCGCCAGGACGACGCCGGCACGCTTCGGCAGGGCGGCCAGCCTGTCCCCGTTACGCGAGGGCTCGCCGCAGAACGCGATCGTCCCACCGGGGCGAAGGACGCGGTGGAGCTCGCCGAACGCGCGCTCGAGGTCCGGGATGTGGTGCAGGATCGCGTGTCCGCAGACCAGGTCGAAGCTCTCGTCCTCGAACGGCAGCTCCTCCGCCTCGGCGCGGACCGTCCGCACCGGCGCTCCCAGGCGCGCAGCCGAGGCGGCGAGCGAGTCGAGCATGCCCTGGGAGATGTCGGTCGCGGTAGCCCTCTCGATCGCGCCCTGGCTCAGGAGGTTCAGCGAGAAGTAACCGGTGCCCGCGCCGATCTCCAGCGAGTCGCCGAACGGACGCTCGGGCCAGCCTCCGAGGGCCTTGGCGAGCTTGGCCCGCACCTGGGCCTGGCCGATCTCGCCGAGGTCGATGCCCCACTTGAGGTCGTACTCGGTGGCGGCGACGTCGTGGTAGCGGACGTTCGCGTCCTTGATCTCGGCGGGGGTTGCCGTGAGCGCGGCGGGGGGCATGAGGGCGGCAGATCGTAGCCTGTGCGCCGCATGCCCCAGCACGTCCAGCGAAACCAACCGGCCGGCGTCCCGCCGCTCGAGCTCACCGGTGAGCGAACCCTCCCGGACGTCCCCGACGAGAACTACTGGTATCGCCGCCACCTGGCCGTGTACCAGTGGATCGGCCGGCGGGTGGGAGGGCTCCGGGTCGCCGACCTCGCCTGCGGCGAGGGGTACGGCTCCGACGTCCTGGCGCGCACGGCTGCCGACGTCGTCGGCGTGGACGCGAACCCCGAGGCCCACGAGCACGCTCGGCTGCGCTACGCCCGTACGAACCTGCGCTTCGAGCGAGCTCTGGTCGAGGAGTTCTCGACCCCGGTCGACGCGGTGGTCTTCCTGCAGACGATCGAGCACGTCCAGGGCCCGGCTGCGCTCTGCGAGCAGATCGCCGCGGCCGCGCCCGTGGCATACATCTCCACCCCCAACCGCCTGACGCTCGCACCGGACGGGGCCGAGAAGTCCGACAACCCCTGGCACCTGCGGGAGTACACGCTCGAGGAGTACCGCGCCCTCCTCGAGCCGGTGTTCTCCACGGTCGAGATCCATGGCCTCTTTCACGCGCGGAAGCTCCGCGCGCACGAGCTGGCCATCCGCGCCGGGTGGGACCGGGTCCACGAGGCGCTGCACATCACCAAGCCCTTCTACGACCGCTTCGTCCCCGCGCTCGCGGCGTCGGACTTCCAGCTCCGCGCCGAGGGCCTCGAGCGCGCTCTCGACTTCATCGCCGTCTGCCATGCCTGAGCGCAGGGGCGACCTCGCGATCGTCCTGCACTCGCACATGCCCTACGTCGAGGGCTTCGGGACCTACCCGTTCGGGGAGGAGTGGCTCTTCGACGCGATCATGCGCTCCTACCTGCCGGTCCTCGATGTCGCCGAGCGCCTGACGATGACCGTGACCCCCGTCCTCGCCGACCAGCTCGAGGCTCCGGGGGTTGCCGAGCGCTTCGTCGCATTCGCCAGGGAGCATCGACTCGAGAGCTGCGAGCGCGACGCCGAGGACATGCCCGCTGCCGAACGTGACCCGGCCTACGAGGCGGCCTGTCGCTCGGAGGCCGAGCGGTACCGGCGCTCGCTGGAATCCGCCGAGTCGCTCGACGCCAACCTGCTCGAGCCCTTCCAGCGAGCCCAGGGGGTCGAGCTCGTCCCGTCGGCGGCCACCCACGCGGTCCTGCCGCTGCTCGCGACGCGTGCCGGCCGCCGCGCTCAGATCGATTCGGGGTTGCGCTCACACGTCCGACGCTTCGGGCTGCCGCGAGGCTTCTGGCTCCCGGAGTGCGCGTACGAGCCGGGTCTCGAAGGGCTGCTCGCGGAGCGGAGCCTGCGCTGGTTCGTGACGGACCAGAGCGCCGCCGAGGTACCGCTCAGCGCGTTGGCGCCCGTGGCGACGGCGGCCGGCCCCGTCGGCTTCACGATCGATTGGGAGGCCGTCTCCTGGCTGTGGTCGCTCGACGGCTACCCATCCGACCCTGCCCATCGCGACTTCCACCGCCAATCACTTCGTGGCGCGCGTCCGTGGTCGATCGGCGGCGCCCCGTACGACCCCGAGGCCGCCGCAGCCGC
>JAWVFM010000312.1:0-2601 GCA_033856015.1 Solirubrobacterales bacterium | reverse complement strand
ATCGTCACGGTCGAGGACATCCTCGAGGAGGTGGTCGGCGAGATCGAGGACGAGACGGATCCACGGGCCGACGAGGTGCGCCTGCTCACCGGCGGTGATTACTACGTCCGCGGGCACGTGCCGCTCGGCGACCTCGAGGACGCGGGAATCACGCTGCCGATCGACTCCGACGCGTACAACTCCATCGGCGGCTACGTCTTCTCACAGCTGGGGCGGCTCCCAAAGCGGGGCGACCGGATCAAGGCCGACGGGTACGAGATCCGGGTGGAGGCGGTCCGCGAGAACCGCATCGTGGCGGTCCGCATCCATGCGAAGGCGACGACGGAGTTCCCCGCCGTGCCGAAATCCCGCGAGAACGAGCCTGAATCCCGGTAATTGGGCTGTTCGGTGCGGGCGGTTTCCGTCCGTTTGCGTGCCTAGCGTGCCTGCCACCCACGAAAGGGGCAGTCATGTGGCTCATCAGGCTCACCGATAAGCAGCTTGAGGTACTCAGGGCGATGCTTCGCGCCGAGGAGCATCTGGGACCGGCGCTTCGAGGCTCGCTCGAGGCGATGGAGCTCGCTCGCTGGGACGAGCTGCCCGACGCCTCGCTTCCCTGGGGAGAGGTGACGGACGCGGCGCGCCGACAGGGAATCTCCGAGGCGGACGTGATCTGGGATCGCGCCGGCCGGGGCGAGCGTAAGGTCGCCTAGATAGCGGACGGGATCGACGCCCTAACGCGCTGGCTCGGCCTCCGCTGGGAGGATCCCGGGCGCCTACGCCTCACCATCCGGCCGGAGCACATGAACCCGGCCGGGCTGCTCTCGGGCGCGATCACGTACACGATGGTCGACTACGCCATGGGATCGGCGCTCTGGAGAGAGCGCTCGGGCGACGAGCGGATCGCGACGATCAACGTCGCCATCAACTACGTGCAGACCGCACGCGAGGGCGACGTGATCTGCACCGCGGCCGTTGACCGCCGAAACGACCGGATCGCGGTGCTGCGTGCCGCGGTCGAGCACGACGACGGCCGCCTGATCGCGACCGCGGTCGGCAGCTACGCGATCTTCCCGAGCGCCCGCCTTCGCGGCCACGAGCAAACCGGCGCCAACGGCTGAGCCGCGAGCGGTTCAGTACTCGTAGAAGCCCTGGCCGGACTTGCGGCCGAGCTTGCCCTCGCCGACCAGCGCCACGATCCGTCCCGCCGGGCGGTGCGCGTCCTCGCCGGAGTCCGCGTAGAGCGCGTCGCCGATGGCCTTGGCGACGTCAAGCCCGACGAAGTCGAGGAGGCGCAGCGGGCCCATGGTGTGGCTCGCGCCGAGAGTCATGCAGGCGTCGATCTCGGCCGGTCGCATCCCGGTGCGCTCGAGCAGCCGCACCGCGTCGAAGAGGTAGGGGAAGAGCAGCCGGTTGACGACGAAGCCGGCCTCGTCGGGAACCATCACGGGGGTCTTGCCGAGCGCCTCGCACCAGGCGATCGCGCGGCTCGAGACGCCGGAGCCAAGCCCTTCCGGCAGGCAGAGCTCGACGAGCTCCATCTTCGGGACGGGGTTGAAGACGTGCAGGCCGAAGAGCCGCTTTGGCGCGCCGCTTCGGGTCGCGAGCTCGCCGATGGAGAGCGACGAGGTGGTGCTCGCCAGGTCCGCGTCAGGGCAGGCTCCCGCGATCGCCTCGAGCAGCTCGCCCTTCGCGTCGAGCTGCTCGGCGATCGCCTCGACCACCAGGTCGCAGCGGGCGAGGTCGCCGATCTCGGTGGTCACCTTGACGTTCTCGGGCCGGCCGCCGTCGAGCTTCGCCGCCGTCGCCTGGGCGCCTTCCTCGGCCCGCCAGGCGGACGCATCGCTTCGAGCGAGGAGCCGGACGGGACCGAGCGTGGTGGCCACGGCGGCAAGCCCGCAGGCGATCGTGCCGCTTCCGGCGACGCCTGGCCGCCTGTATCCGATTTCACCTCCCATCGCGTCGGGCTTACTATCAGAGGACGACATGGCGGGTACCCAGCCCCATACAAGAAACGCTGTCGCCGCCCGGGGAGTTCTTGTCGGTGGCGTCCGGCGCGTTGCCGCCACGGGCATCTTCGGCCTGATGCTCCTGGCTGCGTTCTCCCTGTGGACGGTGATCCCGTTCGGGTGGATCTGGGTGGGCTCGAAGGTCTCCACGACGCAGGCGCCGTCGAGCGGCCCCTACGCCGTCGTGTTCTTCGGGATCGTGATCTCGATCGTCCTCGTCGTCCTGATCCTGACCTGGCTGAACCGCCTCTACGAGCGCCTCATCGGCAGCACCGAGCTCGACATCCAGCGCGTCCGCCTCTGGAAGAGCCTGAGCGACGAGCGCACCTCCGCACGGCGGTGGACGGTGCTCGAGGCCGTCGTCCTCGCCTCCGTGCTCTGCGCGATGCTCGTGATGACCATCTGGTTCCTCTTCGTCGCCGGCAGCCCGCTCCCGAACCAATAGCGCTCGCCCTCGGAGCCGACTCCCATGAGGCACAACCGCCCGGGGCGACTTGTAGTCGGTATGCGACTACAAAGCGCCCGGCCGGCGGGTCAGCCGTCGTCGCCAAAGCGCTCAGGGCAGCGAGCTTCAAGGGCTGGGAGTTGGGCAGCGAGGAGGAGGGGTTCGGAG
>JAWVFM010000311.1:0-7938 GCA_033856015.1 Solirubrobacterales bacterium | reverse complement strand
CGTCGCCGACGGCCCGCTTCGCCTTGCTCTGCCCCGCGGCGCCCTCCTCGAACCGACGCTCGACCTGCTCGATCGAGTCGGCATAGACACGGTCGAGATCCGCGGCGACTCACGGGCGCTCCTCTTCAACAGCGGGGAGGTCGTCCTGGTGACCATGCGTCCCTCGGACGTCCCGACCTACGTCGAGGCCGGCGCGGCCCACGTCGGCATCACCGGCAAGGACGTCCTCGCAGAGCAGCGCGACCGCGCCGTCTACGAGCTTCTGGACCTGGGCTACGGGCGCTGCAGGATGGTGCTGGCGGGACGGCGCGGGGACTCGCGCCTCGGCGAGGCCGAGCGCCGGCTGGGTCAGGTCCGGATCGCGACGAAGTACCCGCGGACCGCCGAGCGGTACTTCGAGGCGACCGGGCGCCAGGCGGAGGTCATCGAGGTCAAGGGCTCGGTGGAGCTCGCGCCTCTTGTCGGGCTTGCCGACGGGATCGTCGACCTCGTGGACAGCGGGCGCACCCTCGCCGACAACGACCTGGAGGTTCGGGAGGAGATCGCCGTCTGCACCGCCCGCCTGGTCGCGAACCGCATCGCGCACAAGCTGCGCGCGGCCGAGCTCGACGACTTCGTGGCGCGACTTCGCGCGGCCGGCGGGACGGGAGCTGGAGAGTGAAGCTGGAGCGCATCGACTGGAATGGCCGGGACGCGCCGGCGCTCGCGGCGCGCCTGCGCGCGGCGGTCGCCCGTCCGCCCACGCTGGGCGACGAGGTCGCGGCGATCGTCGCGGCTGTTCGCCAGGACGGCGACGCGGCGGTTCGCGAGCTGGGGACGAAGCTCGGCGACGAGGTGCCGGAACGGCTTCGGGTCGACCCCGAGGCCGTCCAGGCCGCCCCGTCCCTCCTGGACCCGGAGGTCCGGGAGGCGCTGATCGTCGCGGCCGAGAACATCGCTGAGGTCTCTCGAGCGGAGCTCGAGGCATCTCCGCCTGCCGTCGCGGAGCTCGAGGCGGGCCAGCGCGTCGAGGTGCGCTCGGAGGCGGTCGGCTCGGTGGGCGTGTACGCGCCGGGCGGCCGAGCCAGCTATCCGTCGTCGGTCCTCATGTGCTGTGTTCCGGCGCGGATCGCCGGCGTCCGCCGGATCGCCGTCGTCAGCCCGCCTGGGGCATCCGGGCGGCCGAGCGCGGTGACCCTGGCCGCGTGCGCCGTCGCCCAGGTGGACGAGGTCTACGCCGTGGGCGGCGCCCAGGCCATCGCAGCGCTCGCCTATGGCACGGACTCCATCGATCCGGTGGAGGTCGTCGTCGGCCCGGGCAACGCCTACGTCAACGAGGCGAAGCGGATCGTCTCCGGCACGGTCGGCATCGACGGCATGGCCGGCCCGAGCGAGCTCCTGATCGTCGCGGACGCCGCGACCGGGCGCGCAAGGTGGCTCGCCCTCGATCTCGCGGCGCAGGCCGAGCATGGCGAGGACAGCCCCGTGGTCATGGTCTCCCCGGACGCCGGCCTGCTCGACGACGTCGCCCGGGAGGCCGAGGAGCTCTGGACCGAGCGGGCGAGCGTTCGCGATGCGCCGCTCGCCCTGGTCGCCGCGCACGGGCTGGAGTCCGCGCTCCAGCTTGCCGACGCGTTTGCGCCGGAGCACCTCGAGCTCGCCTTCGCGGGCGCCGATGAGAACGTGGCTCGCAGCCGCGTCGCCGGCTGCGTGTTCGTGGGCTCCCGCGCGGCCACCGCCTTCGGCGATTACGCCGTCGGCTCGAACCATGTCCTACCCACCGGTGGCGCGGCGCGGTTCGGCGGTCCGCTCGGCGTCCGCACGTTCCGGCGCCGGAGCTCGATCGTGACGATCCCGGCGTCCGCGGCGGAGAAGCTCGCCGACACCGTGGGCGCACTCGCCCGCGCGGAGGGTTTCCCGGTTCACGGCGAATCCGCGGAGGCAAGGAGGGAAGAAGAATGAGCGATCCCACGAACCGCAGCGCGGAGGTCACCCGCAAGACGGCGGAGACGGAGATCTCCCTCGCCGTCGCCCTCGACGGCGGTGAGGTCTCGGTCTCGACCGGTGTCGGGTTCTTCGACCACATGCTCGAGCTGCTCGGCCGCCACGGCCGCCTTGGGTTGCGAGTCGAGGCCACCGGAGACCTGGAGACGGGCGCCCACCACACCGTCGAGGACGTCGGCATCGCGCTGGGACAGGCGCTGGACGCGGCGCTCGGCACACGGGCCGGGATCCGCCGGTACGCGGACGTGGAGATCCCCATGGACGAGGCGCTCGCCACGTGCGCGATCGACGTCTCCGGCCGCCCGTTCTGCCGCTTCGAGGCCGAGCTCCCGCCGGTGGCGATCGCCGGCTTCGAGGCCGAGCTGACAGAGGAGTTCTTCCGGGCCGTGGCTGCGAACGCGAAGCTCACGCTCCACATCGGCACCCGCTACGGGTCGAACGCCCACCACCTCGTCGAGGCGTGCTTCAAGGCCTTCGCCCGGGCGCTGCGCGATGCCGTGGCCGTGGACCCGAACGAGGAGGGAGTCCCTTCGACCAAGGGCACGCTGACGTGATCGCCGCCGATCCCTCGGCTCCCGGGCTCGGCACGGAGACCGGGCCGCGGATCTGCCTGCTGAACTACGGCATGGGGAACCTGCGCAGCGTCGAGAAGGCGCTCGAACGGCTCGGCGCCGAGGTCGTGCTGACCTCCGACGTCGAGGTGGCCGCAACGGCCGACGCCGCCATCCTGCCCGGGGTGGGCGCCTTCCCGAAGGCGATGGGGCGCGTTCGCGAGCTCGGCCTCGACCGGTTCCTGGCGGACTGGGCACGTGATGGTCGCCCGTTGCTCGGCATCTGCCTGGGGATGCAGCTTCTGTTCGAGCGTTCCACGGAGCTCGGTGGAAGCGAGGGGCTCGGCCTGCTTCCCGGAGACGTCACGGCGCTCGAGGCCCCGGGCCTCAAGGTCCCGCACATGGGCTGGGAGCCGGTGCGCTGGGAGCGCGGCTCGGCGCTCGCCGGCGACACGCCGCCCGAAACGCCGTACTACTTCGTCCACTCCTACGCCGCGCGGCCCGCCGACGCCGCGGACGTGGCGGGCACGGCCGTGTGGGGCGAGCGGTTCGCGTGCGCGGTCGAGCGCGACGCGACCTGGGGAGTGCAGTTTCACCCGGAGAAGTCGAGCCAGGCGGGGCTCGCCCTGCTCGCGCGCTTCCTCGACGCCTGCGTGCCGGCGTGATCCTCTACCCGGCCATCGACATTCGAGACGGGCGAGCTGTCCGGCTCGTCCAGGGCGACTACGACCGCGAGACACAGTTCGACGCCGATCCTGTCGACGCTGCGCGGCGCTGGGTCGAGCAGGGCGCGCGCGCCCTGCACGTCGTCGACCTCGATGGCGCGCGCTCCGGCCGCCCGGAGAACCTGGAGATCGTCGAGGACATCGTCGACGCGGTCAGCGTGCCGGTCCAGTTCGGCGGCGGCCTGCGCACCGCGGAGGCTGTGGACCACGCGCTTGGGGTCGGCGTCGAGCGGGTGATCCTCGGCACCGCCGCCGTCCACGACGCCGACCTGGTGGAGGCGCTCGTCGCGGAGCATGGTGGCTCGCGGATCGTCGTCTCAGCCGACAGCCGCTCGGGAACCGTCGCGGTCGAGGGGTGGGAGCGCTCCGGTGAGATGACGCCCCACGAGTTGATCGGCGAGCTCGGCTCACGCGGCGTCGGCGCGTTCGTCTTCACGCCGGTCGACGTGGACGGAACGCTTGCCGGCCCCTCGGTCCAGGAGCTTCGCGCCGCCGTCTCCGCGGCCGCTTCCCAGGGCGCGGGCCTGGTTTACTCCGGCGGCGTGGGCACTCTCGAGGATCTGCGGACGCTCGCGTCGCTTCGCCTCGGCGCGCTCGAGGGAGTGATCGTTGGCCGCGCTCTCTACGAGCGGCGCTTCGGAGCCGGCGAGGGCCAGGCGGCCCTGGACGCGAGCTCCTGACGTGTACTGGCTCAGGATCCTCGCCGTAGCCCAGCTCGCCCTCGCCGCGAAGCGCCACCTCGAGCTGCTCGAGCCCGACGAGCGCAGCCGCCTCGGGCGCCTGGTGAAGGCGTCGAAGGGCCGTCCGGCAAGGAACCTCAGCCCAGCCGATCGCGAGGAGCTGGCGCGGCTGGTCCGCAAGCTCGAGCCGGCCAGGTTCGGTCGGTCTGCCGTCGCCGCCGTGGCGCGCGGGCGTCGGCCGAAGGTCTGAGCGGGCCACCGCTACCCTCGAAGCGTGGCCCTCAAGCGCGTCATCCCCTGCCTGGACGTCGACGCTGGACGCGTCGTCAAGGGCACGAACTTCGTCGGCCTGCGGGATGCCGGCGACCCGGTCGAGCTCGCCGAGCGCTACGACCGCGAGGGCGCCGACGAACTGGTCTTCCTCGACATCACGGCCTCGCACGAGCGCCGCGAGACGATCGTCGACCTCGCCCGTCGCACGGCGGCCGACGTCTTCATCCCGTTCACGATCGGCGGCGGCATTCGCTCGGCGGCCGACGCGCAGGCGGTGCTCGACGCCGGCGCCGATAAGGTCTCCGTGAACTCGGCCGCGCTCGCGCGGCCGGAGCTGATCGCCGAGCTCGCGGAGGTCTTCGGATCGCAGTGCGTCGTGGTGGCAATCGACGCCAAGCTAAGCCCGGCCGGAGCTAGCGACGAAGTCGCGGTAGATACGGCCGTGCCTGCCGTCACGTCCGCGTCGCAACCCGCCGATGCCGGAGGCGAAGCCGAGGATGTCGGCGGAGTTATTCCGCGATGGGGCGTCTACGTGAACGGAGGGCGCTCGAAGGTCCCCGGCCGGGACGCGGTCGGCTGGGCCAGCGAGGCGGTCGAGCGCGGGGCGGGGGAGATCCTTCTGACCAGCATGGACCGCGACGGGACGAACGAGGGCTACGACCTCGAGCTGACCCGTGCCGTCGCCGACGCGGTGTCGGTGCCGGTCATCGCGTCAGGCGGAGCCGGCGAACTCGACCACCTGGTCGCGGGCATCGTCGACGGCCACGCGGATGCGGTCCTGTGCGCGTCGATCTTCCACTACGGCCGGCACACGGTCGCCGAAGCGAAGGCGCGCCTGCAAGCCGCCGGCGTGCCGGTCCGCGCCGCTCCCTGACGCCCAAAACCCGCCGAGTGGAGGCTTTCGCCAGCCCAGACGTCGTTTTTCTCCACTCGGCGAATCTAGTTGTGCTTGGCGGGGCTGCCGGAGCCCTTGTGCTTGCCCTTGGCGCCCGAGCCACCGTGCGCGTGATGCTTCTTCTTTTGCTGCGCGGCCTTCGCGCGGGCCCGCTTCTTCGCGCCGTTCAGGCTGCCCTTGCCGCCGGAGCGGGGCACGAGGGCCTTGATCGCACCCCCGCCGGTGAGGTAGATCCGCTGGCCGTCTGAGATCACCGGGTTGTACTCGCCCAGAGGGTCGTAGAAGTCCTTCTTGCCGGTCTTCGCGTCGTAGCCGAACGTGCCGATGTTCGGCCCGATCACGGATACGTAGACGGTGCGGCCGACGACGCTCGCGGCGCCCAGGATGGGGCCGCCGGTGTCGACGCTCCAGAGCACGTTGCCGGTCTTCGCGTCGAGTGCGTAGAAGTGGTGGTCGAGCGACCCGATGTAGACCGCGGGCGGGGCCCCTGGAACGTCCGCGACCGCCGGGGCGGGGTAGATCTCGCCACCCGTCGAGTGCGTCCAGGCGACGGCGCCGGTGTCCTCCGAGAAGCTGTAGACGCGGCTGTCCTTGTTGCCGGCATAGACGCGGCCGAACGCGACCGCGGGAGTCGAGTAGAAGCTTCCGGCACGGCCGAAGCTGAGTCCCTCCGACTGCGCCTGCCACTTGACATTGCCGGTCTTGATGTCGACCGCATAGAACTGCCCCGCGTAGTTGCCGAAGAAGGCGGTGCCCTTGTCGATCGCCACGCCGCCCTTCACCGGGCCGGCGGTGTGGACGCTCCAGTCGATCGAGCCGGTCTTCGTGCTGAGGCCGTAGACGTCGCCCGACTCGGAGCCGACGACAACCTCCTTGCCGTCGACCACGGGCGACGTCTCCGAGCGGCCCGGGAGCGCGCGCTTCCAGATCACCTTGCCCTGCTTCGGGTTGATCGCGAACACCTGCCCGGGGTCGAGCGAAACCCCGAACAGCCGGCCGTCCGAGTACGCGGGTGACGATGCGTTCAGCGTCCCGAGGTCCGTCTTCCAGACGCGCTTGCCCGTATTGGCGCTGACCGCGTAGAAGTCCGCGGACTTGTCGATGTAGTAGAGGCGGTGCCCGACGAGGATCGGCGAGAACTCCAGGAGCTGCTTGGAGCCGAAGTGCCAGAGCTCGTGGAACGGCGGCTTGACGTTGTCCGCGGGCAGGTAGCGCGTTCGCTGCTCGTCGTATCCGTAGACCGGCCAGTTGACCGTCTTCGCCACCTTCTTCGGCTGCTTGTGGTGCTTCACGAACGTGACGGCCGGGTTCGAGATGTCGCCCGGGCGCTTGAAGTGCAGGTAGGCCGCGACTCCGATGCCGGCGGCCACGGCGACGACGCCCGCGATCAGCGCCGCGCGCTGCCCCAGGCTCCACGCGCGCCAGATTGAGATGAGGCGGCTCACCGCGCCGATGGTACGCCAGGCGCGTAACGTCTCGCCGATGCCTTCCCCGGCCACCGTCATCGATCCCGCCGAGCTTGGCGAGCGCGTCGAGCGCCTGCCTGGCGTCGCCGAGCTCCGCGCGGCGGCGAACGGCACCGAGATCCACCTCGTCGGAGGTGCCGTGCGCGACCTTCTGCTCGGCGCCGAACGCGCTGACCTCGACCTGGCCGTGGTCGGCGACCCGGCGCCACTCGCGCGCCGCCTGGGCGGGGACGTCCGGGTGCACGAGCGTTTCGGAACCGCAAGCGCGCGCCTGGGCGGCGGGCGTATCGACATCGCTCGCACGCGCACCGAGACCTACGAGCGGCCCGGAGCGCTGCCTACGGTGAGCTGGGCAACGCTCAGCGACGACCTGGCCCGTCGCGACTTCTCCGTCAACGCCATGGCGCTGCCGCTCACCGGGCCGCCGGCACTCATCGACCATCACGGCGGCTTCGAGGACCTGCAGGCCGGGACCTTGCGGGTGCTCCACGAGGGCTCGTTCATCGACGACCCAACCCGAGCGCTGCGGGCGGCCCGCTACGCCGCGCGCCTGGACCTTGCTCTCGAACCCGGGACGGCCGCGCTACTCGCCGCCTGCGACCTGACGACGGTCTCGACCGAGCGGGTGGAGGCCGAGCTGCGCCGCCTCGCGGCCGAGCCGCAGGCGATGCGTGCGCTGGCGCTGCTCGTGGAGTGGGGGCTTGCTGAGGCCGACCTCGACCTGGCAGCACGGGCGCATGCCGTGGCTTCTCGCGCGCCTTATGCCGCAGGTGCCGACGCGGCCGCCGCGTTCCTTGCCGCCGCGTCGCTTCGCGTGGGCGACTACGCGACCGGGGCCGAGCTGGTCCCGGCACGCGAGCTTGCGGAACGCAGCGAAACCGCCCCCTCGGCTCTGGCGGCCCGCGCCCGCGGGCACTCGACCACCGAGCTGGTGATCGCGCGGGCGCTGGGCGCCGCGTGGATTGACGACTACGTCGGCAAATGGCGCGACATCCGGCTGGAGATCGGGGGCGCTGACCTCCTCGCCGCGGGCATCCCAGAGGGCCCGGCGCTTGGCCGCGCCCTGGAGGCTTCCCTGCGCGCCAAGCAGGACGGCGAGGCGTCGGGGCGCGACGCGGAGCTTGCCGTTGCGCTGCAGGCGGCAGAGGGCTGAGGGATGCGCTGGGCCGAGGTGGACGGCGTCCGCAGCCTCGAGGCCTCGCTCCCCGGCGCCCGAGCCGCATTCACGACGCGGCTCGGCGGTGTCAGCGAAGGTCCGTTCGAAAGCCTCAACCTCGGCCTGCTGACCGGTGACGACCGCGACGCCGTCGCCGCGAACCGCCGGCGCGCCGCAGCCGCGCTCGGCAGCGAGGTCATCCGGGTCCT
>JAWVFM010000310.1:0-9173 GCA_033856015.1 Solirubrobacterales bacterium | reverse complement strand
AAGTTGTTGGTCGCGCATCCGCTGCGTTCGTGTAGACACGGTACCTCGGAGACGACGCTCCACTTCCCGCTCATCCCGTTCGCAACGCCACGGTGGGCGGCATCCGAGACGCTCGAACGGCCGGCATCAGGCCAGCGAAGGCGCCGATCAGGACGGCCGCGGCGATGCCGCCCGTCCATGCCTCGACGGGGATCACAACCCCCCAGTTCTTCGAGCTGGCGTAGATGACCGTTGCTGTGGCTCCGGCCAGGACGCCGACGACGCCGCCGATGGCGGCGAGCAGGATCGACTCACTGAGGAACTGCGTCCGGATCTGGCCCTTCGTCGCACCAAGGGCGCGGCGGAGGCCGATCTCCGAGCGGCGCTCCAGAACAGAGATGATCATGATGTTGGCGACGCCGACGGCGCCGTGGCCTCGGCCTGGCAATCGTCCACAGCATTGTCCAAGCACACGACGGGGTCCTAACCCTCACCCCCCGGGCCGATGGCGGGCTGTGCGTCACGGTGGAACTGCCTGCCGCGCCACCGAACGGCTGGCGCGCCCGGCAGGATTCGAACCTGTGACGAGGCCGGTGGCCGGACCCCACGGCGATTCGGACGGTATGAAACCCGAAGCTACGCGCTGGATCAGTGCTTGCCCGAGGCCGGATTCTCGATCGGGAAGCAGTCGCCGTCTTTCCCCACACCCGGTTCGTCGGTGCGTGGCTCGAGAAGCGAGTCGTCGCTTCGCACATCCACCGCTGGATTCTCCAGAGGGAATCGGGTCGAAGCGTCCGACGTGCTCGGCAGCGGCGTCGCGATCAGAGACAGCTCTTCCGTGTCCTTGCCCATGCCGAGTCGATACCCGGATCTGGTTCGGCCTAGCTCCAGCGTTCGGCTATGGGACCGGACGGCTTCGCCCCGTTCGTCCGAACCACTGAGAGATCCGCCAATCGAATGAAGGCGAGAAACCAGCGGGGCGGGATGGGATGGGATGGGAGCCCCCGCGGGCCCTGGTTATGCACCTGGATCGCGAACGTCAATAAGCCCGTCGAGAGGGACGACCAGCCAGGCTTAGCGCAGCGGGCCGCGGACGAAGATGTCGCTGTACGTGTTCGTGTCGCCGCCGACCAGGTTGGTGGCGTCGGAGGGGAACGCCACCCAGCGCCCGTCGGCGGAGATCGCCGGATCGAAGCTGTAGCTGTTGCCGTCGAGCCCGGCGTCGTTGACGCTCAAGAGCTTCGTCTTCCCAGTTTTACGGTCATGGACGAAGTCGTCCTCGTAGGTGTCGGTCGCCTGGGGCGAGAGGTTGGTTGCCACGGAGATGAAGGTGACGAAGCGTCCGTTGGCTGAGATCGCCGGGTCGACGAAGAAGCTCGAATCGTTGGCCTGGTCGCCGTGCGAGGTGACGCTCACCCGCGTCGTCTTGTGCGTCTTCAGGTCACGAAGGAAAATGTCGCCGACGGCGTTCGTGTCGTCGGGGACGAGATTGTTGGCGTACGACTGGAAGGTCACGAAGCGCCCGTCGGCGGAGATCGACGGGTTGTAGCTGGCGTTGCCAAGAGCCTGCGCGCCGCTCGAGTTGACGTTTATGCGCTTCGTCTTGTGCTTGGCCAGGTCGCGGACGAAGACGTCTGTCAGTGCGTTGCTGTCGCCGCCGACCAGGTTGGTGGCGTCGGAGTAGAAGGCGACGAGGTGCCCATCGGCGGAAATTGAGGGGCTGTAGGTGCCGCCGCCGAGGGCCTGGGCGCCGCTCGAGTTGACGCTGACTCGCTTCGTCTTGCCTGTCTTTAGGTCGCGGACGAAGACGTCTGTCAGTCCGTTGCTGTCGCCGCCGACCAGGTTGGTGGCGTCGGAGGAGAAGGCGATGAAGCGCCCGTCGGCGGAGATCGAGGGGCGGTAGCTGCCGCCGCCGAGGGCCTGTACGCCGCTCGAGTCGACGCTGACTCGCTTCGTCGTGTGCTTCTCCAGGTCGCGGACGAAGACGTCGGTCTGTCCGTTGCTGTCGCCGCCGACCAGGTTGGCGCCGGAGTCGAAGGCGACGAAGCGCCCGTCGGCCGAGATCGAGGGGTTGTAGCTGGCCCCTCCGAGGGCCTGCGCGCCGCTCGAGTCGACGCTGACGCGCTTCGTCTTACCGGTCTTCAGGTCGCGGACGAAGACGTCCGGCTGTCCGTTGGTGTCGCCGCTGACCAGGTCGGTGGCGGAGGAGTAGAAGGCGACGAAGCGCCCGCTGGCGGAGAGGGCGGGACGGTAGCTGGCGCCTCCGGTGGCCTGCGCGCCGCTCGAGTCGACGCTGACTCGGTTCGTCTTCGGCGCCGAGCCTGCCCGGCCGGGCACGGCGAACGCCAGCGCCGCCGTGGCGATCACGATCGCCACGGCGAACGCGCGGAGGCTCAAGGGCCTGGGGATCCCGCCAAGCAAGGTAGCCTCGGATCCTACCGACCGATCGTATGACGATCGCATGGGCGCGTCAGTCCGCGAAGTTGCATCCGATCCAGCGACTGGGAGCGTCGCGAGCTCGCGTGTAGGCTCGCGGTTCGCAGGCGTTTCGGCAATGGAGGCCAGATGAGCATCGGAAGCGGGTCGGCAGGGCAGCGGCAGTGGAGCGGGCTCGTGATCCTGGTGGTGACAGCGTGTGCCCTGTTCGGAGCGGTGAGCGCGGGTGCGAAGGTGCGCGTCACGAGCGGTGGGGATTTCAGCTGTGCGCTGAAGGACAGCGGCAAGATAGCCTGCTGGGGCGCCGACAACGAAGGACAGACCTCGTCGCCCAAGGGGAAGTTCCGCTCGGTCTCCGCCGCCGACTACGGCGCCTGCGCTATCAGGCTCGACCGCAGCCTCGCATGCTGGGGAAGAGACTCCAACGGCCAGGCCGAGCCCCCGGCAAAGGGCACTTACATCTCCGTGTCCATGGGCGGCCTCCATGCCTGTGCGCTCAAGGAGAGCCACAAGGTGAAGTGCTGGGGCGACGACGACACCGGCCAAGCGAGCCCGCCGGCCGGGAAGTTCAAGTCGATCAGCGCCGGCTACGCGACCACCTGCGGCGTACGCATGGACGAGACGATTGCCTGTTGGGGAACGGGCACCGAGGGACAGGCGACGCCGCCCGCCGGGAAGTTCAGGTCCGTCAGCGCTGCCAACTACAGCACCTGCGCAATCCGGCTCAATGGCACGATCGCGTGCTGGGGGGACAACTCCTACGGGGAGACGACTCCGCCGGCCGGGAGTTTCACCGCCTTGAGCTCCGGATACGTCCACGTCTGCGGGATCGAAACGTCCAGCGATCTGGTCTGCTGGGGGCGCAACGACAACGGCGAGTCAAGCCCTCCACCCGGCAAGTTCAAGTCGATCGACGCCGGGTCCTTCCACACCTGCGGCGTGCGGCCTAGTGACAGGGTCGTCTGCTGGGGGGACGATAGCTCCGGCCAGACGGACGTCCCGCCAGGTCTGGGCTGAGTCGTGAGGAGGGCGGCGCAGGGCTGCTCGATCTCGCCCAGCGGAGCACGACCTGGATATGCAGGCCTTTTGGCCTGAGACTTCGAGCGCGCCCGACAGGATTCGAACCTGTGACCTTCGGTTTCGTAGACCGACGCTCTATCCGGCTGAGCTACGGGCGCGGGGCCGGGCTTGCGCCCGGCGGCGGATTGTAGAAGCAGGTCGCCGGTCCAAGGGCATCGCCGCCTGGGCGTAACGTCCTAGGCTCTAAACGGACCACAGTACGTTTAGACTAAAGGGCGACGGGTAATCCCTCCCCAACCCTTCCGCTTCGGATTCAAGACTGGAGAACCAAATGGACTTCGGACTTCTTGCCCTCCGCGTAGTCGTCGGCCTCCTGTTCGCCGGCCACGGCGCCCAGAAGCTCTTCGGAGCATTCGGCGGCCACGGCATTGACGGCACGGCCGGCTTCTTCGAGCAGATTGGCCTGCGACCGGGCCGACTCCACGCTCGCGCAGCGGGCAGCGCCGAGTTCTTCGGCGGCCTGCTGATCGCGGCCGGCCTGGTCACGCCGTTCGCGGCCGCCGCGTTGATTGGCGTGATGACCGCCGCCATCATCACCGTGCACGCGAAGAACGGCCCGTGGGTCGGTGACAACGGGTTCGAGTACAACCTCGTCCTCAGCGCCGTCGCGGTCGCCCTTGCGGGCGTCGGCCCCGGCCAGTGGTCGCTCGACAACGCCTTCGGGCTCAACCTGGCGAGCACCGGCTGGGCTCTGGCCGCCCTCGTCGCCGGCATCGCCGGCGGCCTTGGGGCCGTCGCCCAGGGTCGCGCCTACAAGGCGCACAGCCATGACGCGACGACCGCGAACGCCGCGTAAAGCCGCCTAGCGCCCCAACCGTCATCCAGCGCGTCAGCCGGCGCGTCAGCCGGCGCGCTGGATGACGAGCTTTCGCTCGGTCGCCAGCACGGCGTCGGGAGCGTCCTCCCACCCGGCGACGTTGCTGGTGATGAGCTCCGGGTGAATGCTTCCGGAGCCGACGAGGTCGAGGACGGTCGGGATCGCCGGGCGGGCGGCCACCCGGCCCGTCACGAAGCGCACGCCGGTCGTGTACATCTCGAGTAGCGGCAGCGGGGTCATCTCCTCGTAGTAGATGCCGACGCTGGTGCAGATGCCGCCGCGCTTGGTCGAGCGCAGGGCGGCGTGAAGCCCGGCGTGGTCGGCGGTGGCGTTCACCGTGATCGCGTGGCGGCGGTAGCGCCCCTTCCCGCTGGGCTCGAGCGGCTCCGCGCCGAGGCGCTCAGCGAGCGCCAGCCGCTCCGGGTCGGCGTCGACGTAGGACACGCTCGACGCGCCGAGCGCGCGGGCGAAGTCGACCGCGTAGAGGCCGATGCTGGGCGCGCCGCCGCCGACCACCAGGACGTCGGCGCCCGGCATCTCGGCGAGCGGCCCGGCGACCGTGCGCATGGCGTCGGGGAGGTTGTCGGAGACGCTCGCCGCGGCGACCGGGTCGACCGCAGCGGGCAGCGCGACGAGCATCGCGTCGGCAAACGGGACCCGGACCAGGTCGGAGAGCAGGCCTCCCCAGCTGCCGCCGAACGCCCCGAACCCATACATCGAGCCTGGGCCGGCGGTCGCGCAGTCGCCGGTGAGGCCCGAGCGGCACCGCTCGCACTCGCCGCAGGAGATCTGGAAGGGGACGACGACGCGTTCGCCCGGCTTGACCGTGGTGACCGCGTCGCCAACCTCGACGACGTCGGCGATTCCCTCGTGACCGATGGCGACCGGGGGCGGCACCGGAGTCTCGCCTCGAATGATCGGCTGGTCGAGGTCGCAGAGGGCCACCGCGAGCGGGCGGACCACCGCTTCGGCCGGCCCCTCGAGAACCGGATCGGGTGCCTCGCGCCACTCGACCCGGCGGTCCTCGGTGAGCGTCAGGGCCCTCATCGTCGCCCCGGAACCTACAACGCGGCGCACAGCGGGTCGGCGTGGGTAGGCTCGCGCCGATGGCCGAGCGACACACCCGCCTCTCCGCATCCGACATGTCCTCGCTCCTCGCCGAGCGCGGGCCGATCCATGTCCACGTCGGCGGCACGGTCATCGTCGCCGGCAAGCCACCGCCGTTCGAGCGCGTGCTCTCCCACGTCGACGCGCGGCTAGGCCTGGTGCCGCGGTTTCGCCAGCGCGTGACCAAGGTTCCTGTCGGGCTGGCGAACCCGGTCTGGTCCGACGACTCGCGCTTCGACCTGAGCTGGCACGTTCGCCACACGGCGCTCCCGAAGCCCGGAACGCTCACTCAGCTCCGCGACCTGGTCGGGCGGATCATGTCCGAGCCACTCGACTTCACCCGCCCGCTCTGGCAGATCTACCTGATCGAGGGCCTCGAGGGCAAGCGCCACGCCTATGTCTCGAAGACGCACCACGCGCTGGTCGACGGCGTCTCCGCGGTGGACGTGGGCACGCTCCTCGTCGACGTCGCCGAGGACGGCACGCCGATGCCGGTTCCGGACGCGCCGTGGGAGCCGGACGCGCCGAGCCCCCGGATGCTTGTGGCCGGGGCGGCCTCGGAGCGGCTGCGCGCCCCGCTTCGTGCGGCGCGCACAGCAACTCGCTCGGCGCTGCTGACCCCGCGGAGCACCGCCCAGCGGGTGCGCCGCACAGCGGAGGGCTTCGCGACCCTCGCGGCGGGAGGCCCGAGCGCCCCACAGACCTTCCTCAACCGCGAGATCGGCCGCGATCGCAGGGTGGCATTCGTCTCGACCGAGCTCGCGAGCCTCAAGGCCGCTCGCGGAACCGCCGGCGCAACCGTGAACGACGTGGTGCTGACGATCGCGGCGGGCGGGCTTCGCCGCTTCTTCGAGCGCCGCGGGGAGCGCATTCCGAACCACATCGTCGCGCTCGTGCCGGTGTCGGTCCGCCGCGCCGACGAGGACCTGGAGCTCGGCAACCGCCTCGCGACGATCCTCATGAAGCTGCCGCTCGGCGAGGCCGACCCGCGCCGGCGCTTGGAGCTGGTCAGCGCCGAGATGACCCGCCTGAAGGCCTCCGAGCAGGCGCGCGCGGCGTCCCTGATCATCGAGGCCACCGGGTTCGCCCCGCCCACGATCAACCGCGTCCTCGGCGGCGCGCTGTCGCGGCCGCTGACCTGGAACCTCGTGATCTCAAACGTCCCGGGCCCCCAGATGCCGCTCTACATGCTGGGCCGCAGGATCAAGGCGATCTACCCGTTCGTGCCGCTCTCGCCCCAGGGCCATGCGCTCTCGATCGGCCTCCTGAGCTACGACGGCGCGGTCAACTTTGGCCTTGTGGGCGACCGCGACCTGCTCGCGGACCTCGACGCCTTCGCGTCGGACCTGGGCGCTGCGATCGAGGAGCAGCTCGCCGCCGCCTGAGCGCGTCGCTACTCGTGGATGACCACGGGGGTGCCGACGGGGACGTGCGAGACGAGCGCGCTCACATCGGCATTCGCCGCGCGGACGCAGCCGTGCGAGATCGCGTAGCCCACCGGCTCGAACGTGCCGTGGATGGCGATGCGGTTGCCGCCGAGCCAGCCGGAGGGGACGTTCGGCTGGTGGGCGCTCAGCGCCAGCGCGCAGCACCCGTACCAGCTGGCCAGTTGGCCGCGGAACGTGTCGGTCAGGGCGAAGCGCCCGACCGGCGTGTCGGTGCCGGGCGCGCCGATCGAGACCGGGAAGGAGCGGAACGGCCTGCCGGCGCGCAGGACGGTCGCACGGCGCGCGGACAGGTCCACGTCGATCGCCCAGTAGTCGGCGTACTCGCCCAGGCGGCGACGGTCGAGCTTGACCCAGCCGTACTGGCCGTTCGGCAGGTAGGGCGTGACGACCTGGGCCCAGCCTGCCCGGACGGCGACGACCGAGAACGTGGTGCGCGACCCCCAGGCCGTCGCCCGGCCGACGTCCTTGACGAGGCTGCCGCCAGCGGGCGCCGTGCGGACCGGCACGTGGTGACCGTTCTTGACGAAGAGGGCCGCGCTGGCGCCGGCCGGCGGCCGGACCGCGAGCCTGGTCGAGCGCGGGCCCGACCGCGCCGCTGCCGGTGCGGCCTTAGCCGCGGGAAACGAGGCCGCCGTCGCTGTCCCATCCCGCTCAGCCCGCTTGTCGACCAGCAGGACCGCGGCGAGCGCCACGAGCGCCAGGCCGAACACGGCGAGCGCGAGGCACACCCGCCGCGTGCTGGCCCGGGGCTTGTTTCGAATCGATCGGCCGGTCTCCATCGGAACACGCACGGGAGTAGGTTTCCCGGAGTTGTTCAGAGGATGACGGACGCGACGATCAGCGACGGCAGTAGCCACGGAAACTCCGAGGCGATCGAGGCGTGGGACGGGCCGCTCTTCGACCGCTTCGACCGCTTTAAGCACGTGCTCACGACGGGGCTCGGAAACCACGGCGAGGCGGCGCTCGCCCTTCACCCGCCGCAGCCGGGGCAGCGTGTGCTGGACGTCGGGTGCGGCTTCGGCGACACGACGCAGCGCATCGCCGCGCTGGCCGGGCCCGAGGGCAGCGCCCACGGCGTCGACGCGTCGTCGCGCTTCATCGAGGCGTCGATTGAGGACGCGCGGGCCGCCGGCGTCCCGAATGCGAGCTTTGCGGTGGTCGACGTGCAGGTGGGCGATTTGGGTGGCCCCTATGACATGGCCTTCTCACGGATGGGAACGATGTTCTTTGCGAGCCCCGTCGCCGCCCTGCGGAACGTCCGCGAGGCGCTCGTCCCGGGTGGGCGCCTCGTGATGGTCGTCTGGCGCCGGCGCGAGGACAACGACTGGATGTACCGAGCGCAGACCACGGTGGAGAAGATCGTCCAGCGTCCCGAGGAGTACGACGACCCCACGTGCGGACCCGGCCCGTTCTCGATGGCAGGCGCAGACACCACCAGCGACATCCTGCTCGGAGCCGGCTTCGAGGACATCAGCCTCCGCCGCTGCGACCTGCCGATCGTGATCGGGCGGGACCTCGACGAGGCCATGGAGTTCGTCATGGCGCTCGGTCCCGCCGGCGAGATCCTGCGCCTCCAGGGAGACCGGGCCGCGCACCTCCACGACGAGGTTCGCGCCGCCCTGCGCGAGGCGCACAGCGAGTACGTGGGCGCCGACGGGACGGTCACCGCACCGGCGTCGACCTGGATCGTCTCGGCAACCGCTCCGGGATGACCGACGCATTCGTTCTGGGCGGCGTCCGGACGCCGGTCGGGCGCTACGGCGGCTCGCTCTCTCATCTACGCCTCGACGATCTGCTCGGCCAGACGATGGTCGCCGCGTGCGAGCGCGTCGGCGTGCCGCTCGAGCGCATCGAGGACATCAGCGCCGGGTGCGTTAACCCAGCACACGAGGGGATGGGAGATGTCGCGCGCTGGGCCGCGCTGGCGGCGGGCTTTCCGGACTCGGTGCCGGCGATGACCATCAACCGCTTCTGCGCGTCCTCGCTCTCGGGCGCGATCTCGATCGCACACGCGATCCGCAGCGACGAGCTGTCCGTCGGGCTCGCCGGCGGGGTCGAATCGATGTCGCGGTCCGGGTGGGCCTTCATGAAGGGCGACGCGCCGTTCATGCCGCGCGGGCCGGTGTTCATGCTCGACACGATGTGGGCCGGCGCCGGCGGCCCGCCCAACCCGGCATTGCTGGCCCGAAACGCGTACATCGCGATGGTGGAGACGGCGCAGAACGTCGCCGACCGCTACGAGCTGACCCGCGAGGAGATCGACGCCTTCGCCCTGCGCTCCCACCAGCATGCCGCCGCCGCCCGCG
>JAWVFM010000309.1:0-2545 GCA_033856015.1 Solirubrobacterales bacterium | reverse complement strand
TGTCCGTGCGCGTCCTCGGTCTCTTCTTCACGCTCCCGCCTCCCGTGCTGACGATTCCGGTCGTCCCGCTCATCGCGTTCGTCCTCCTGATGTTGGTCACGTCCGCCATCGGCCTGGGCAGCGCGCTCCTATCGGTTACCCGCCTCCGCGCGGCCTCCGTCCTCCGGGAGCCGTGAGCCATCGGCCGGCGACCAATTAGCCTCTGCATCCAAGGCACCAGGGTTGGAGCTAGGGGACGATGCGAGTTCTAGTCGTCGAGGATGAGCCGAAGATGGCGGCGGCGATCGCTCGCGGCCTTCGCGGGTCCGGTTACGCGGTCGACGTCGCGCACGACGGTGACGAAGCCCTCTTTCAGGCGAACGTCTACGAATACGACGCGGTCATCCTCGATGTGATGCTTCCCGGGGCCAACGGATTCCAGGTCTGCAAGGCCCTGCGCGAGGCAGGCGCCTGGCAGCCGGTGCTCATGCTGACCGCTCGCGACGCAATCGAGGACCGCATTCGCGGACTCGACGGGGGAGCCGACGATTACCTCGTCAAGCCATTCGTCTTCGACGAGCTCCTCGCGCGCCTGCGGGCATTGATTCGGCGTGGCCCGGCAGAGCGACCGGCGACGTTGCAGGTCGGCGAGCTGAGTCTCGATCCCGCCCGCCACGAGGTTGCGCTCGGAGGCAAGGAGGTGGCACTCTCGCCGCGGGAGTTCGCGCTGCTGGAGTTCCTCGCCCGGCACGCCGGCGAGGTGGTCTCGCGCACGCGCCTGCTCGAGCACGTGTGGGACCAGCACTACCCTGGCTCGACCAATGTTGTGGACGTGTACGTGAGCCAACTCCGCAAGAAGCTCGAGAGCGGCTCGCGGCCCCGGTTGATCCATACGGTTCGCGGCATCGGCTTCCGCCTCGAATCGAGGTGAGCGGTTGAGGCTCTCGTTTCGCGCCCGCCTGGCGGCCTGGTCCGTGCTCGTCCTCGCGGCGATCATCGTCGCCCTGTCGGCCTTCGTCACACTGCGGCTTCGATCCGACCTCGAGCAGCGAGTCGATCGCTCGCTGAGCGCCGGGGCGGTCGTCCTGCGGCGGGCCTTCGATCGGGAGGGGCCGATCGAGTTCCGGAATACGAGCACGGCGGTACTCGGATCGCTTCCCTACCAGCCGGCGGCATCGCAGATCCTCGACATCCACGGCAACCTGGTCACGTTCCACCACACCCCAGCGCGCCGACCCATGGTTGGCGGCGCGGACCTCAGCCGCATCCTCTCGGGGGGCCTGCTGCTCGATTCGCGCGACCTCGACGGGCAGCCGTTTCGGATCTGGGCTCACGCGATCGACACCAGGCGCGGCCGGTTCGTCCTCGCCGTCGCGCAGTCCCTCGAGAGCGTGAACAGCTCGGTGTCGAGCCTGATCTCGCAGCTGGCGATCGGCGGTGCCGGAGCGCTGCTCCTGGCGGGGTTCGGAGGTTGGTGGCTTGCTCATCGCGCGCTTCGACCTGTCGCCCTGATGACCGCCGCCGCTGACCGGATCACCGTGGACCGAATGAGTGAACGGGTGACGGAGCCTGGGACCTCGGACGAGCTCGGGCGCCTCGCGGCGACGCTGAACCGAATGCTCGACAGAGTCGAGACCGGGGTCGAGGACAAGCGCCGGCTTGTCGCCGACGCCTCGCACGAGCTGCGCACCCCGCTGGCGGTGATGCGGACCGAGCTCGACGTGAGCCTTCGTGAAGACGAGCTGAACGAAGAGGGCCGCACGGTTCTCGGGAGCGCCCGCGAGGAGGTCGACCGCATGACGAGGATCGTCGAGAACCTGCTGACGCTGGCGCGCTTGGACGAAGGACGCCTGCGGTTGACGGCGCGCTCGATCAGCCTTCACGACGTCATGACCGGCGCCATCGAGCCGCTGCGCGCGGCCGCCGACGCTGAGGGCGTTGCGCTCTCGGTCGCCGACGAAGACGCCCATGCTCAAGGTGACCCCGACCTGCTACGCCAGGTCGTCTCGAACCTCGTCGACAACGCCCTGAAGTACAGCGAGCGGGGGAGTGGCGTCGAGATTCGCGCCTGGAGCGCCAACGGGGAGGCTGGGGTGGTCGTCGCCGACTCCGGTCCTGGCATCCCGAGCTCCGCGCAGGAGCGAATCTTCGATCGCTTCTACCGGGTGGACGCCGCTCGGGGACGCGGGGGAAGCGGCCTCGGCCTTGCCATCTGCCAGGAGATAATTCGGGCGCACGGAGGCCGCATCTGGGTTGAGAGCCAGCAGCCCGGCGGCAGCTCGTTCTCGTTCGCCGTTCCGGCGGCTCCGGCTCCCGGGACCTGAATAGCCGCACCGGGACTCAGGGTTCTCTCAGAGTTCGCCAGGGAGAATCCGGAACGACTCGATGGGCACCCGCCGTGGACAGCTATCCGGCAGCGCCGTCGCTTCGATCGCGGCCTCTTTGATCGCGGCCGCCATTCTCGGTGGCTGCGGTTCGTCGGGAAACGCGACGTCGGCTGGCGCGACGGCGGCGAGCCCGGCGTCGCTCAACGCCGCGTATTCAGTTCAAATCGATCCCGCGAACT
>JAWVFM010000308.1:0-5379 GCA_033856015.1 Solirubrobacterales bacterium | reverse complement strand
CGTCGTGCTCTTCGTCGTGCCTTGCGGGCGGAGCTGGTAGTGAGTGTGGAGAACCAGCGCACCGCTCGGCGAGACGTCCTCGTAGGGATAGATCCCCCGCCGTCCAAGCCGGCGTGGACGGATGCGGTGGCGGTGGGATCCGTCCGCTCGCACGACGAAGTCCTCGCTGCGCCCCACGGGCCGCCCGTTCTCGTTAAGGCGTCTCTCCTCGAGGAGGATCCGGCCGTTCGCCAGGAACTCGGCAACCCCGCCGCTACGGTTCTCCGGGGTCAGCGTCCGCGAGGCGGAGCCATCGAGTCGGTCCAGGTAAACGCGCGTCGCCCCGAACCCGCAGAGGGTCGAATCGAGAATTGATCGGCTGTCGGCCGAGAACCCGTCGAGAAAGGACGCGTAACAGTCGGCGATCTTCCCCTCACGGGCGGCCACCTGCGTCCCGGCGGGAACGCCGAGGATTCTGAAGCCGCTTCCGAACTCGGTTTCGAAGCCCATGCTGAGGTAACGCCCGTTCGGCGAAAACCGCCCGGCATGTCTCTTGAACTCGTTGCAAGGCACGTACGGGTAGGGATTGCATGGCTGAGTCAGCGGCTGCGGGTTGGCGCCGTCGGAGTCGGCCTTATAGAGCTCGTTGTCCCGTCCGCTGAAGGCCACGCCGCCGCCGGAGGGGGAGTAGATGACGTTCGTGGCGCTCGGGCTGGTCGTGAAGGGCGTGACGTCCTGACCGGAAAGGCCCATCGAGTAGTGCGTCAGGTTGGGATAGTCGTGGAACCCCCGGTAGAAGATCAGGCGGCTCGCATCCGGGGCCACGCTCTCGAGCAACGCGTCGTCGTTTCCCTGGGTCAGGCGGGTGAGGCCGGTCCCGTCACCGTCGACGCGGTAGATCTGCCAGCTCCCCGAGCGTTTGCTGTTGATCAGGATCCGCTCCCCGGACGCCCCGGCAAGACCCGGCGTCAGGGTGGCGACGAAGCCAATGACCGCCAGACAGCAGACGAGCCTGACCCTCATCGCGCTAAGGGCTCACCGCGTGGACTGGCCGGCCGCGGGATCCGGGACCCAGATGGCGCGGTTCTCCCCGCGGCTGTGCGTGATCTCAACGCGGTCGGATCCGTCGGGGTTGCTCACGTAGACGGCCGAGCTCTTCACGTGTCCGTGCTGATCGAGCGCCGCCGTGGCCGAGAGCACTTTCGTGCCGTCCGGGGAGTCCGAGCCCGGGTTGAAGACGCGCCCGTTCAGCGAGCCGCGCCGAATGCGGTGGCGGTGCGACCCGTTCGGCTGCTCCACGTAGGCGTGGGTGTCGGATCGACGTGACGAGCCGTCCGGGTGTTCGAAGACGACGACCCGCCCGTCGCGGAGAAATTCGGCGCCGGTCGCGGTCTGGCCGTCAGGTGTGAGTTGCATGGCTGGTCCACCGGTGGTCGGCTGCAGGAGGACCTTGGGAGTCGGGCCGCCCGGGGAGGAGCCGATCTCGATGAAGGCGCTGCTGTCAGGCGCGAAGCCGAGGAAGTCGTTGAAGGCGCAACAGGAATGACGAGTCCCCTTCGAGACCCAGGGCCGCGGAGTCTGATCAGTGCCTTTGAGGTCGAAGACGGCTATGCCCCGCCCCTCGAAGTTGTGAGGCTCATCGGTTGCCGCCAGGTAGCGGCCGTTCGGAGAGAACGTCGGCGACCCCCAATGGGGGTACGGGCAATCCGGGAAGCCGTCCCCGGCGCAGGGGTTAGTCGTCAATGCCTGAGCGTTGCCGCCGTTCGCGTCCGCCCTGTAGAGCTCGCCGTCGTCGCCCAGATAGGCGATCCCGTCACCGGTTGGTGAGAATGAAACGCTTGTCGTCGTCGGCGCGGTCGTGAACGGCTGGACGTCGCCGCCCAGAAGGTCCATCGAGTACTGCGTGACGTGGCGCCCCGACCCCCGGGAGAACACGATTCGACTTGCGTCCGGCGTGACACCCTCGAGATGGTCGCCGTGCGACCCGTCGCTCACGCGGTGGAAGTCCGAGCCGTCGGCGTTGGCGAGATAGATCTGGTCGCTTCCCGACCGCTTGCTGCTGATGAGCACCCGGTTGGACGCCATCGCCGAAGAGGGCGCCGCCGCCGCGGTCGCGAACACCCCGAACGCGATCAATGACGCAAAGAACCTGCCACGCACTCCCCGAACCTACGGTTGGGGCATGAGGTCCGTGTGAGAGAGTCGTGAGAGCGGCTCTTAGGCTTTCCGTGCGTTCCCTAGCGCAGCGCCTGGGCGACCCGCTCAAGCGCCGTGTCGACCTCGTCGGATGACACGGTCAGTGGCGGCAGGAAGCGCAGGATGCCGGGGCCTGGGACGTTGATGACGAGGCCGGCCTCGAGCGCCCGCGCGTGGGCATCCCCGGCGTCGAGCTCGTCGGCGAGGCTCACGCCCACCATCAGCCCGCGGCCGCGGACCTCGGTGATGCCGTCGATGGCAGTCAGGCCCTCCATGAGCTGCGCGCCGCGCTCGACGGCGTTGGCCAGAAGCGCGGGGTCGTCGATGACGCCGATGGCGGCCAGGGCCGCCGCCGCCGCGACCGGGCCCCCACCGAAGGTCGAGCCGTGGTCGCCGAGGTCGAGGACGTCGCCAAGCTCAGGGGTCGTCACGCAGGCGCCGACCGGCAGGCCCCCACCGAGTGCCTTCGCCGCCGTCATCACGTCCGGCTTCGCGGCGAGCTGCTCGTAGGCCCACAGCGAGCCTGTCCTCCCCATCCCCGTCTGGATCTCGTCGAAGATGAGAACGGCGCCGGCCGCGTCGCATGCCTCCCGCGCGGCAACGAGGACGTCGTCGGCGATCGGCCAGACTCCGGCCTCGCCCTGGATCGGCTCGACCATGACCGCAGCGGTGCGTTCGCCGACGGCCGCGCGAAGCGCCTGCGCGTCGCCGCGAGGCACGGCGATGAATCCGGCCGGCAGCGGCCCGAAGAGGTCCTCGCGCGCCAGCTTGGGCGTCGCGGCGAGCGAGGCGAGCGTGCGGCCGTGGAAACCGTCGTCGAGGGTGACGATCTCGGGCGCATCGACGCCGCGTCCGTGCGCGCGCTTGCGGGCGAGCTTGATGGCGCACTCGTTGGCCTCCGTGCCCGAGTTGGCGAGGAAGACCCGTCCTCTCAGGCTGGACTCGGAAAGGCGCTCGGCAAGGCGCATTGCGGGCTCCGTGTAGAAGAGATTGGAGACCCCGCCGAGGCGAGAGGCCTGCTCGCCGATGGCCGCAACGATCTTCGGGTCGCAGTTCCCGGCGTTGTGAACCGAAAGGCCCGCGAAGAAGTCGAGGTACTCGCGCCCGTCGACGTCCCAGAGGCGGCAGCCCTCGCCCCGCGCGAACTCGACCGGAGCCTTGGCGTACGTCGGCATCAGATAGCGCGCCTCGAGCGCCTGCAGCTCGGCGAGCATCTCTACGGGGTCACCATCGTGCCGATTCCGGCGTCGGTGAAGAGCTCCAGGAGGAGCGAGTGCGGCTGGCGCCCGTCGATGATGTGCGCCGACTGGACGCCGCCTGCGATCGCCTCGTTGCAGGCGGCGAGCTTCGGCCGCATCCCGCCGCCGACCTTGTCGAGGGCCGCCTCGATCTCGCTGGTCGTGGCCCGCGAGATGCGGGTCGCCTCGTCGTCGGGATCGGCGAGCCAGCCGGCGACGTCGGTCAGGAAGATCGCCTTGTAGGCACGGAGCGCGGCGGCCACCTTGCCGGCGGCCGCGTCCGCGTTGACGTTGTAGGAGTTGCCCTCGCGGTCGGCCCCGGCCGAGGCGATGACCGGGATGTAGTCGGCCGCGATGTGGTTCAGGACGTCGACGTCGACGCGCTCGATCTCGCCGACGAAGCCAACCTCTTCGGCGTTCTCGACCGGCCTGATGTCGAACAGCGTGCCGTCCTCGCCCGAGAGGCCGACCGCCGGCTGTCCGTGGCGGTTCAAGCGGCTCACGATGTCCGCGTTGACCTTGCCGAGCAGGACCATCTTCGCCACCTCGACCGTCTCCGCATCGGAGACCCGCAGGCCGTCGACGAACTTCACCTCCATCCCGAGCCGCTCCATGTAGCGGGTGATGTCGGGGCCGCCACCGTGGACGATGACCGGCTTCAGCCCCACGTACTTGAGAAGGACCACGTCGTTCGCGAAGTCATCGCGCAGCCGCTCGTCGCGCATCGCCGCGCCGCCGTACTTGATCACGACCGTGCGGCCGTGGAACTCCCGGATGTAGGGCAGCGCCTCGAGGAGGGTCTCGACGCTCGCCGTCATGTCGGGTACTCCGAGTTCAGGCGCACGTAGTCCGGGGTGAGGTCTGAGAAGTAGACGTGGGCGGAGGCCTGTCCGCGTCCGAGCCTGATGCCGATCTCCGCCTCCGGGCTCGACCCGCCGAGCTCCTCGTAGTCGATGGTCTGCGGCGACGGCTCCGGCATCTCCTCACCCGCAAGGGCCATGCCCGCCGCCTGGGCGATCCGTCCCCAGTTCGGGTCGCGCCCGTAGAGGGCGGTCTTGACGAGCGGGGAGTTCGCGATTGCGCGGGCAACTCGCTCCGCCTCCTCGGTGTCGGCGGCACCGCTCACGTCGACCCGCGCGGACCGCGAAGCACCCTCGCCGTCCGCCACGACCGCGAGCGCGAGCTGCAGGAGCACGGCGTCGAGCAGGCCTTCGGGCAGCGGGAGGCCGCTGGCGCCGCTCGCCTGCAGGACGACCGTGTCGTTGGTGCTCATCTGCCCGTCCACCGTGATCCGCTCGAACGAGGTCGCGACCGCGCTGCGAAGCGCCGCCTCCGGGTCGTCGACCACGGCGTCGGTCTGGACGAAGCAGAGCATCGTCGCGAAGCCGGGCTCGATCATCCCCGCTCCCTTGGCCTGCGCGGAGACGGTCACGCCGCCGGCGCGCACCGTGCAGCACTTCGGCCCGTTGTCCGTGGTCATGATCGCCGCCGTGAACTCCAGCCCGCCGTCCGCCGCCGCGCCGGCGGCGGCGTCTCGAGCGCCGGCGCTCGCCACCTCGGCCGCGAGCGGGACACCGATCACCCCGGTCTCCGCGACGACAACGGCCGCTGGGTCCACGCCGAGGCCCGCGGCGGCGGCATCGCGGAGAGCTCGCGCATCCCGCAGGCCCTGCTCGCCGGTGGCCGCGTTCGCATTTCCGGAGTTGACGACGCACGCGCGAACCCCGCGAAGGTCGCAATCCTGGCGACAGACGACGACGGGCGCGGCGGCCGCGGCGTTGGCGGTGAGCATGACCGCCGATGAGACCTCGTCGGCGTCGCAGACCACGATCCCGACGTCGGTCCCGCCGTCCTGCTTCAACCCGCAATGGACTCCGGCCGCGCGAAATCCCGGCGCCATGATCGAGGGGTGAAGCTCCTCGACGCCGGCGGGTCTCTCGACCCAGCGCGAACGGAAGAAGGTCGG
>JAWVFM010000307.1:0-3578 GCA_033856015.1 Solirubrobacterales bacterium | reverse complement strand
CCATCAGCCTCGGCACTTACCGCGATCTGTGGGCCGCGGAGGCCACCCAGCGCAGTCCGGCTCTTCGCTTCCTCGCTCCCACGCAGACGCTCGAGGTGTCGCCGGACTACGCCCGCAAGCGCGGGATCGAGCCGGGGGATGAGGTGGACGTGCGCTCGAACGGCACCAGCGTCCGCGCGCGGGTGGCCGTCCGCGACCGGATCAGGCCCGGGTCCGGATTCCTCATCGAGGGCCTGGGCGACGACGCGGCGCCGCTCGCGGGCCAGACCGTCGAGGTGACGAAGGTGGGCGGCGAGTGAGCATCCCGCTCGCCGACACGACCTTCGTCGAGGCCAGCTGGATCCTCGTCGTCAAGTCGATCGTGATCTTCACGGTCGTGATGATCATCGTGCCGCTCCTGACCGTGGTCGAGCGCAAGCTGCTCGGGCGCTTCCAGCATCGCTACGGGCCCAACCGGGTCGGCCCGAAGGGACTGCTCCAGCCGCTCGCCGATGCGGTCAAGCTCGTCTCGAAGGAGGCCTACAAGCCCGACAACGCAGTCGGCGTGCTGTGGGCGGTCGGGCCGCTGCTCGTGGTCTTCTCGGCGCTCGCGGCGCTCGCGATCCTGCCGTTCGGCAACGTGAAGGACGGGGTCGGTTTCTACGGGATCGACGTGCCCATCGGCGTCCTCTACTTCTTCGCCTTCGGCTCGTTCGGTTTCTACGGCCTGCTCCTCGGCGGCTGGGCCTCGGGCTCGAAGTACGCCTTCCTCGGCGCGATGCGCTCCGCCGCCCAGCTCATCTCCTACGAGATCTCCATGGGCCTCGCGCTGCTCGGCGCGATCATGATGTCCGGCTCGCTCTCGCTGCCGGCGATCGTCGAGTCCCAGAACCACATCTGGTACGTGATCCCGCAGTTCGTCGGCTTCATCGTCTTCATGGTCGCCGGCTTCGCCGAGGCCAACCGGGCGCCGTTCGACCTGCCGGAGGCGGACGCCGAGCTCGTCGCCGGCTACCAGACCGAGTACGGCGGCATGCGCTACGGGACCTACGCGATGACCGAGTACATCGAGATGTTCGTCATCTCCGGGATCGCCGTCACCTTCTTCCTCGGGGGCTGGCGCGGCCCGGGCCCCGGCTTCCTCGACCCGATCTGGACGCTGGTGAAGATCATCGGCGTGATCCTCTTCTTCATGTGGATCCGCGCGACGCTGCCGCGCTTGCGCTACGACCAGCTGATGTCGCTCGGCTGGAAGATCCTCCTGCCGCTGGCGACGCTGAACGTCATGGTCACTGCCGTCGTGGTGACGCTCTCGTGAGCGAGAAGTACCCCTATCTGAAGGATGACTCGGTCGTCGAGGTCCAGCGCGGGCCCGACCCGGGCGGCCCCAAGGGCGCCTACCGCGCCTTCGGCGAGACGCTTCGCGGCCTGAAGACCACGATGGCGCGCCTCGTCGAGGGGACCGTGACGATCGAGTACCCGGAGGAGAAGACGCCCGTCTACCCGCGCTTCCGCGGTCGCCACAAGCTCCACCGCTTCGAGGACACGGGCCTCGAGAAGTGCGTCGGCTGCTCGCTCTGCGCGGCCGCCTGTCCGGCCGACTGCATCCGCGTCGTCGCGGCGGAGAACGATCCGGCGGACCGGGTCTCCGCGGGCGAGCGCTACGCCGCCGTCTACGAGATCAACCTCTCGCGCTGCATCTTCTGCGGCTACTGCGAGGTCGCCTGCCCGTTCGACGCGATCACGATGGGCCACGAGTACGAGATGGCCGACTACAACCGCGCCGACCTGATCTTCACAAAGGAGATGCTGCTCGCCGAGCCGGTCGAGCGGACGCCGCTGCGAAACGAGGGAGAGTGATCCAGGTCGCGTTCTTCGTCGGGGCGATCGGCGCAGTGGGCGGCGCGCTCGCCGTCGTCGCGCTGCGCAACCCGTTCTACTCGGTGCTGGCGCTGATCGTCCACCTCGTCTCCCTGGCGGGGCTCTTCCTGCTCCTGCACGCGCAGTTCGTCGCGGCCGCCCAGGTGGTCGTCTACGCCGGGGCCGTGATGGTCCTCTACGTCTTCGTCGCCGCCTACGTGGGCCAGGAGCAGGAGTCTCTCTACGAGCCGCTCGCGGGCCAGCGCGTGCTCGCCCCGCTCCTGGGCGTCGCGATCTTCGTCGAGCTCTCGATCGCGGTCCTCGGCACCGCCCTCTCGTCGCTCTCCAGCCGCGGCCCGACCATTCCGCTCAGCTTCGGCACGCCGGCGTCGATCGGCAACCTGCTGCTGGAGCACTTCCTGATCGTCTTCGAGGCCGCATCGATGCTGCTGCTCGTCGCCGCGGTGGCCGCGGTCGTCCTGGCGGGCAGACGGCGCACCGAGACCACGGAGGAGGGCGCCTAGCGTGGACGTCTCCTGGTATCTCGTCCTCTCCGCGATGCTCTTCGCGATCGGCGCGGTGGGCGTCCTCGTGCGGCGCAGCCCGCTCGTGGTCCTGCTCTGCCTCGAGCTCATGCTGAACGCCGGAAACCTGGCGCTGGTGGCCTTCTCGCGCTCGACGGGAAACCAGGATGGGCAGATCTTCGCCCTGATCGTGATGGTGGTCGCGGCCTGCGAGGTGGTCGTCGGGCTCGGCCTGATCGTCGCGATGTTCCGCCGCCGCCTGCCGCTTGACGTGGACGAGCTCAGAAAGCTCCGGGGCTAGCGGGTGAGCGCGACCGGGTATGCCTGGCTGATCCTGGGCTTCCCGCTCCTGGGGAGCATCGTGATCGCGTTCGGCTACCGAAGGCTCCCCGGCCGCTCCGCCGGCTGGATCGCAACCGGCGCGATCGGCCTCGCGTTCCTGTGCGCGGTTCGCGTGCTGATCGCGGTCCTCGACCGGGCCGGCGACGACCGCCAGCTCACCTCCACGCTCTGGCACTACGCCCAGGGCGGCGGGCTCGACGTGAAGCTCGGCATCCTGGTCGACCCGCTCTCCGTCTTCATGTGCCTGGTCATCACCGGGGTCTCGACGCTGATCCACCTCTACTCGGTCAGCTACATGACCTCCGACCGCGGCTTCGCCCGCTACTTCAGCTTCCTCAACTTCTTCGTCTTCTCCATGCTCCTGCTGGTCCTGGCCGGCAACTTCGTCCTGCTCATCGTCGGCTGGGCCTTCGTCGGCTACGCCTCCTACGCGCTGATCAGCTTCTGGTACCGGCGCGAGACGGCGACGCGCGCCGGGATGAAGGCGTTCGTCATCAACGTCATCGGGGACGTCGGGCTCGTGCTCGCCGCGTTCTTCGTCTTCCGGGACCTCGGCTCGTTCGACTACCCGACGGTCTTCAGCGCGGCGACCCAGCACTTCCACACGAACCAGGGTGTCGTGATCGCGATCTGCCTGCTGCTCTGCGTGGGCGCGTTCGCGAAGTCCGCCCAGCTGCCGCTTCACACGTGGTTGCCGGACGCGATGGAGGGGCCCACCCCGGTCTCCGCGCTGATCCACGCGGCCACCATGGTGACCGCCGGCGTCTACCTCATCGCGCGCATGCACCCGCTCTTCGAGCTGGCGCCCACGGCGGCGGACATCGCGGCGTTCGTGGGCCTCGCCACGCTGCTTTTCGCCGGCACCGTGGCGCT
>JAWVFM010000306.1:0-2828 GCA_033856015.1 Solirubrobacterales bacterium | reverse complement strand
GACTACGCGGGCGCAGCGGATGCTTACCGCGACGCGCTCACGCTCGCGGAGCGCACCGGGGACCTCCCGAGCCAGGTCGAGCTGCATGGCAGCCTCGGCCAGCTCGCCGTCCACCGCGGGGCATGGGACGACGTCGAGCGCGAGACGGAGGCGTCGGGCACCCTCGCCGAGCGCGAGGGCCTCACCGGCAAGCTCTGCTTCCCTCGCCTCATGCGGGGCTGGCTGGCATGGCGCGAGGGCGATTTCGACGGCGCCGAGGCCTCGTTGCGCGAGGCAGCCGAGCTCGCCGAGCAGGTCGGTCGCTCGGAGGTTGCCTTCCAGGCCCTTTTCGCGCTGGCGGCCACGCTTCGCCAGCGCGACGAGCTCACGCAGGCGGAGGACGTGCTGGTGCGGGCGCTCGACCTCTGCGAGCGCGCCGGGCTCGTCGCTCAGTCGATCGAGGCAATCTCTGCTCGCGCCGTGATCCTCGCCCTCGCCGGGCGCAGCGAGCCCGCCCGCGAGGCTGCGGAGGAGGCGGCGCGGCTCGCCGAGCGCCTGCGCTACCCGGTCGGCAAGGCGGCCAGCCTCGAGGCGAAGGGAGCAACGGACCCGGACCCCGTTGCCGCCGCTGCGGCGCTGCTCGAGGCGGGTTCGGCATGGCTCGAGCTCGAACGGCCCCTCGACGCTGCCCGGTGCGACTTCCTGCGCGGCCAGCGCCTTGGCGAGTCCGACCCGAAGGCCGCCCGCCAGGCGATGCAGGTTCTCGCCGCGACGGCGGAGGAGCTCGGGGTCTGGCACCTCGCCGCGAGGGCCCGCTCGCTGGCCTGACTTGTCCAGGTGTTAGCCTCGCTCGACCTTGTCGAACGAGGGGCAGACGGAGGGCTCTTCGAAGGGGCTGCCGGCGATCGGGTCGCTGCTTGGCCTGCAGCGCACGCTCGCGGCGGCGCTCAACGACATCGGCGAGATCGCCGACGGCATGCGGGTCCTCCCGGAGCTCGCCAGGATCCTCACCGCCATCGAGGACCGGGTGACCTCGATGGACTCCGAGGTTCGCCAGATGCGCGTGGCCGTCGAGCGGCTGAACGGGCAGGTCGAGGGCTTGAGCGCGAGCGTTGACGGGATGGCGGCGCCGCTCGGCGAGATCGGCCACACGCTGCACCCTCTGAGGCGCTCCGCGAGTCGCATCGGGAGGATCGGCCGCCGCGGCCAGGACGCCGGCGCCGAACCCGTACCCGACGACAGCTAGATAGCGCGCCTCCGCGTGATCCACGACCGCCATTTCACGGTCGCCGAGGCAAACGCCGCGCTCGGCTGGGTGCGCCCGCGCATCGAGACCCTGCGCACCGCCCGCAACCGGCTCGGCGACCGCGAGGCGCACGCGGCACTCGGCGACGCTGCGCCGACCAACGGCGGAGGCACTCACGGCAAGACGATCGGCCAGGGCTTCCTGGAGGTCCGGCGGATCCTCGGCGAGCTCTCGGCTGCCGGTGTTCTCCTGCGCGACCTCGATCGCGGCCTCGTCGACTTCCCCGCGATGAGGGAGGGGCGCGAGGTGTACCTCTGCTGGGAGTTCGCGGAGCCGCGGGTCGGCTTCTGGCACGAGTTGGACGCGGGTTTCAGTGGTCGCGAGCCAGTCGACTGAGGACGGCGCCGGGCAGCGGCGCCGGGCGGGCTGGCGAACGCCCGGCGTCAGGCTGGCGGCCGTCGGCGCGCTCATCGTCTTCGGAAGCCTGCTGCTGCCCTGGTACGGCGTGCAGCTCAAGCTCTTCCAGGTGATTTCAGAGTCGGGAGTTGGAGCGCTCGGCGGCGCCGCGTTCGCGCTCGTTCTCACCGCCGGGGGCGCGCTCTACCTCGCGACGCGGACCGCTCGCGGGTACCGGCTGCCACGCCCGCTGAGCGCCTCCGGCGTCATGATCGCCGCCGGCGTCTGGTGCACCGTGCTGACCGGACTCCTAACCCTGGAAAGGCCCGGCGACATCCTCGGGATCACCCCGGTGGAGGTGCGCTACGGCGTGTTCGTCGCCCTCGGGGGAGCGCTCACGATCCTTGTCGGCGGGCTCCGCATGCGCCAGAAATGAAGCGAGGCGCCCGCCCGGCGCCTCGCTCCGCATGGGAGGTGCCCCACGGGAACCGAAAGGCCCCGAGGGTTATGTATGAGTTGGATGGCCGCTAGTCGCGGCCATTCCCTAAATCGGCGTTCGCCTCGCGCGCCGCGAACCGGGCTGGGCTTTGTGGACGTTTGTTCGACCGTCAGTCAATAAGGCGCGCCAAACGCGCCCCGGCACCGCGCCGCCGCAGCCCCGCGACGGGGGTGACGGTCATTTCGGACCGATCGCGACCCAAAAGGACGCTCACCCCCCTGGCGCGGCGAGCGATGGGGCGACTTGTAGTCGCATATCGACTAAAAACCGCCCGGGCCCTCACCCTCCTCGCTGACTTTTGGCGCTTCCGAGCGAAGCTGCGGCTGGGCCCTACGCAAGGCCGCGCCGGAAGCCGCCGCGGTCGCCCGCTGGTCAGGCGGCGATCGACTCGCGGGCGGTCGCCTCGGCGGCGAGAACATCGAGCATGGAGCGCAGGCGCTCGGCAGCCTCCCGATCGGCCAGTCCGGCTGGGCCGATCTGCTTGTCGGCCTGGCCGACCGCCAACTCGCCGTCGACGACGCGGGCGCCGCTCGCGGCGAGCACCTTGCGCAACTCCGCCTGGGCCCATACGCCACCGAAGCGGCCTGTCGACGCCCCGATCACGGCGACGGGCAGGCCGGTGAGGGCGCTTTCGCCCAGCGGCCGTGACGCCCAGTCGAGCGCGTTCTTCAGCGCGCCCGGAATCGACGAGTTGTACTCGGGGGTCGC
>JAWVFM010000305.1:0-2960 GCA_033856015.1 Solirubrobacterales bacterium | reverse complement strand
CCGTCATCCGCAGCAGTACCTCGAGCTCGTCTGGGCGGCGGAGCGCTACACGGGCGGCGCGTACGGCTCCTACAACCCGCCGGGCGTCATCACCTCGATCGGCCACGTCGCCGGGCGGCCGCACGGGCTGGTCCACTTCTGCTCGTCCGACCAGTCACCGGAGTGGCCCGGCTACATGGACGGCGCGATCCGCCAGGGCGAGCGCGCCGCGGGCGAGATTCTCGCGGAGCTCTGAGAAAGCCGGCGGCGCGAGGGCTCAGGCGTCCGAGCGCACGTTGCCGGCGATCCAGCCGGCCAGGAACGGCTCGGCCAGCTGGTACTCGCCGTCCGCCCGTCGGGAGATCAGCTCGCGCTCGCCGAGCGCCCGCAGCGCGGTCTGCACCGAGCTCGCCGACGGCAACCCGTGGCGCGTTCGGTACTCGCCGGCCAGCGGCCGGCCGGGCTCGGCCGCCAGGGCTCCCAGGACCAGGCGCTGCACGGATGAGGCCTCCTCCCAGCGCAGGCTGAAGTGGGCGTGCTCGGAGCGCAGGACGGCCTCGAGCGCCGCCTCGAAATGGGCAACGGTCGCGACGTCGTCGAACGGGGTCTGCTCCCAGAGCGCGTAGCAGAGCTCCTGGGTTGCGTAGGGGTGGCCGCCGGTGGCCGCGGCAACGAGGTCAAGCGCCTCGGCGTCGACTCCCTTGCGGGTCGCCTTGAAGCGCGCCGCGATGAAGGGCCGGAAGAGCTCCGGGTCGATCACGCCGAGCTCGACGCGCTTGGCGCTGCGCCAGAACGGCTCGTTCTCGTCGTTGAAGAGGCGCTCCATCATGTGCCGCCTGCTGCCCAGGTAGACGCGGGCGACCTCCGGCTGCTGCTCGAAGACGGTGCGCATGAGCTTCGGCAGCGCCGGGTCGATCCCCGCGACCTCCTGGAACTCGTCGAAGATCAGCGCGACGCGCCTGCCCCGCTCCGCGGCGAGCTCCGCCGGAAGCTCGAGCAGGCGCTCGATGGTCGCGTCCACGTCGTCTTGCCCGCGGCCCACGGCGAACGAGAACGAGAGCGAGCCGTCGTCGGCGTCGAGGTTGATGCTCGGGCTGATCCGCAGGCCGCGAAACGGCGCGACCGCCCGGTCCCGGGCGCGAGTCAGGGGCGAGGCGATGCCCTCGTAGATCGCGCCGGCGAGCTTCTCCGCGAGCTTCACCTTGGTCGGGGCGGTCATCAGGTTCACGTACGCGACCAGCACGCGGGAGCGCGCGAGCTCCTGCATGGCCCGCCAGACGAGCGACGATTTGCCGTAGCGACGGGGAGCGAAGATCACCACGTCCTGGCCGTTGCGGACGTCCGCCTTCAGGTCGCGGAGCTCGGACTCGCGATCCGCGAAAGCTTCGTCGAGCGCCAGCGCGCCGAATCGGAACGGGTTGGACGGAGGACTGCTCTTCCCGGCCTGCATGACGGTGTGAAGCATAGCATGGGTTATGTGTTTCTACATAACGTAATTCAACATAATGGCGCTGCCAGGTCGGAAGCTCGACGCCGCCCCCACCGAACCGATATCCATTCAGGCGATGAGCACCGCCCTCCTCACCGGCTATCCGGGCTTCATCGGAAGCCGCCTCGCGACGAAGCTCCTCGCGGATGACAAGAAGCTTCGGGTCATCGCCATCGTCGAGGAGCGGATGCTCGAGGCTGCGCGCGAAGCCGCCGCGGAAGCCGGAGACCGGCTGGAGGTGATCGCCGGCGACATCGGCGAGCGGGGGCTCGGGCTCGCCGCTGAAGACCTGGACCGCGTGCTGGCCGAGGTCGAGTTGGTCTTCCACCTGGCCGCGATCTACGACCTCGCCGTGCCGTTGGAGATCGCCCAGCGCGTGAACGTCGACGGCACCGGGAACATCCTGGAGCTCTGCCTGTCCGCCAAGCGCCTGAAGCGCCTGGCCTACGTGAGCACCGCCTATGTGTCGGGCCGGCGCACGGGCAAGGTCTACGAGCACGAGCTGGTGATGGGCCAGCAGTTCAAGAACCACTACGAGTCGACCAAGTTCCAGGCCGAGGCGTGGGTGCGCGAGCTGATGGACCAGGTGCCCACGACGATCCTCCGTCCCGCCATCGTCGTCGGCGACTCGCAGACCGGCGAGACCCAGAAGTTCGACGGGCCGTACTTCATGCTTCGAGCGATCGCCGAAGCCGAGAGCCGTGGCCAGCCGCTCGTCAACTTCGGCCGCGCCGGAGCGCCCTTCAACGTCGTGCCGGTCGACTTCATCGTCGACGCGATCGCCACCGCGGCGTACGACCCGCTCGCCGTCGGCGAGACCCTCCACCTCGTGGACCCCGACCCGCTCAGCGCGAGCCAGCTTGCGGAGACGCTCTCGCTCGAGTACGCGGGCCGTCCGCCGCGCGGGCGGGTTCCGGCATCGACGGTCGCCGCCGCGCTCCGCCTGAACGCCGTCCGCAAGCGCTTCGGAGGCACTCCGCGGGAGTCCGTCATCTACCTCAACCACCCGGTCAGCTACGACACCCGCCGGGCCGTGGCGATCCTCGAGCCGCACGGCCTGCGCCCGCCGCTCTTCAACTCATACGTGGGCCCGATGGTGAAGTTCTTCAAGGCGCACGAGAACGACCCGGCGTTCGCGCGAACCTAACTCCGTCGAGTGGAGAAAGACGTCGACCCAGACGTCGTTTTTCTCCACTCGGCGGGGGTGGGTGGTCAGACCGCGGTCCCGCCGACCGTCATCCGGTCAACGCGCACGTGCCCCTGGCCGGTGCCCACTGGCACCCGCTGGCCGCCCTTGCCGCAGAAGCCGGTCTTCATGTCGAAGTCGTTGGCCACGGCGTCGATCCGCCGTAGCGCGTCCAGGCAGTTGCCGATCAGCGTGGCCCCGCGGCACGGGCTCGTGACCTTGCCGTTCTCGATCAGGTAGCCCTCCGATGTGCCGAAGACGAAGTCGCCGGTGGTCGGATCGACCTGGCCACCGGCGAAGCTCTTC
>JAWVFM010000304.1:0-3516 GCA_033856015.1 Solirubrobacterales bacterium | reverse complement strand
CGAGCCACCCGACGCCCGGGTAGACCATCCCGAACTTGTGCCCGGACACGTTGATCGAGCGAACGCTCTCCAGGCGAAAGTCCCAGACGATGTCCGGGTAGAGGAACGGCCACACGAAGCCGCCACTTGCGGCGTCCACATGCATGCAGACCTCGAGGCCCCGCTCGTCGCGCAGGCGGCCGAGGAGCGCGTCGATGCCGACGATGTCGTCGGCGTGGCCGGTGAAGGTGGTGCCGAGGACCGCGGCGACGCCGATCGTGTTCTCGTCGATGAGCGGCTCGACGTCCTCGGGCCCGATCACGTACTTGCCCGGCTCCAGCGGGATGATCCGCGGCTCGATGTCGAAGTAGCGGCAGAGCTTCTCCCACACCACGTGGACGTCCGCGCCGAAGACCAGGTTCGGCTTTGCGACGTCCTTCCCCGCGGCTTCGCGGCGCTTTCGCCAGCGCCACTTCGCTGCGAGCCCGGCGAGCATGATCGCCTCCGAGCTGCCCTGGCAGCGGGCGCCCATGGTCTCTCCCGGCGCGTTGTAGAGGTCGGCGAGCATGTCCACGCAACGGCGCTCGATCTCGGCGGTGCGCGGGTACTCGGCGTGGTCGATGAAGTTGCGGTGGAGGTTCTCGGCGACGATCATCTTCGCCTCCGGCTCCATCCACGTGGTGACGAACGTGGCGAGGTTGCGGGCGGGGTCGCCGTCGAGCGCGGTCTCCTCCGCGATCAGCTCGTAGACGTCACGGGCCGCCATCCCCTCCTTGGGGAAGCTCTTCTCGGGAACGCCCTCGACGAAGAAGCGGCTCCCGTAGTGGGCGGGCAGGTCGAGCGCGCCGCGTTTGCGCCCGCTCATCGGGGGGCCAGGTGCTGTCTGATGCGCTCCATTGCCTCGGTGATCCTTTCGTCGGGGGTCGTCAGCGAGATCCTGAAGAACCCCTCCCCGGACGGCCCGTACATCGAGCCGGGCGAGACGACCACGGCTGCCTCCTCCAGCACCAGCTCGGAGAACGAGGTCGACGTGTGGCCCTCGGGGACCGGGGCCCAGACGTAGATCGTTCCGAGCGGCGACGGGACGTCCACGCCGATCTCCGCAAGCGACGAGACGACCAGGTCGCGGCGGCGCGCGTAGATCGCGTTCATGTCGTCCACCGCCTCACGCGGGCCGTCCAGGGCCGCGACGCCGGCGAGCTGCACGGCCTCGAAGAGGCCTGAGTCGACGTTCGTCTTCAGGCGCCAGTACGTGTCGATGGCTTCGGCATTGCCGATGATCGCCGCGCATCGCCAGCCGGTCATGTTGAACCCCTTGGAGAGCGAGAAGACCTCCACCCCGACCTCCTTCGCGCCCGGGGTTGCGAGAAAGCTCGGCGCCACGTAGCCGTCGAAGGTCGTCTCCGAGTAGGCGTTGTCGTGGACCACCAGGAGCTCGTGCTCGCGAGCGAGCTCGACGGCGCGCTCGAAGAGCCCGTCCGGGGCGGTGGCGCCGGTCGGGTTGTTCGGGTAGTTCAGGAACATCAGCCGGGCCCGCTCGAGCGCGGCCGGGTCCACCGCGTCCAGGTCCGGCGCGAAGCCGAGCTCGGGCCGCAGCGGGAGGAGCTCGGTGTCGGCCCCGGCCAGCAGCGGCCCGCCCGTGTACACGGGGTAGCCAGGGTCGGAGGCGAGCGCCACGTCGCCCGCGTCGAGGAAGGCGAAGCACAGGTGGTAGATGCACTCCTTGGCGCCGATCGCCGGCATCACCTCCGTGGCGGCGTCGATCTCGACGCCGAAGCGCCGCTCGTAGAAGCGCGCGAACGCGTCGCGGAACTCGGCACGGCCACGGTTGGCCGGGTACTTCTGGTTGGCGTTCTCGGCGACCGCCGCCTGCATCGCCGCGACGATGTGCGGGTAGGTCGGGTGGTCGGGGTCGCCGATCCCGAGGCTGATCACGTCCACCCCGGCCTCGCGCTTCGCGGCGACGCGGCGCTCGAGCTCGGCGAACATGTAGGGCGCGATCGCCTCCAGGCGCCGCGAGGGCGCCGTCCTCCGGGCCTTGGCCTGCTCGGGCGCGGTCATCGCCTCAGACTATGCCGTCTCGAGCGCGCGCACGAGCTCCGGCGCGAGCTCGGCGGCGTACACGGGCTCCGCGCTGCCGGTGAGCGTCACCTCGAGGTCGTCGGCGACCGCCACGGTCAGCTCGCCGCCGTCGAGAGCGACGGTCAGCGGGCTCGGGGCGCCGGTCAGGAACGCGGCAACCGCTGCGCCGCTCGCGCCCGTGCCGGAGGCGAGGGTCTCCCCCACGCCGCGCTCGAAGATCCGCGCTCGCACGTTCGAGCCCTGGATGTTGATGAACGACACGTTGGTGCGGTTCGGAAAGAGGGCCGAGCTCTCGATTTCGGGGCCGACGGCGCCGAGGTCGAGCTCCTCCAGCTCCGCGCCCGCGTCGATCACGCACTGCGGGTTGCCGACGTTCACGTGCTGGAACGCCCAATCGCGGCCCGCGGAGCGCACGGTGCCCCTGCCGTCCTCGCCGCCCTCGGGGAAGTCCGCCGAGGTCACGGAGGCCCTCCCGATCTCCATCTCCACGCGGCCGCCGCCGAGCAGGAGTGGCCGCAGGACTCCCGCCCTGGTGAGAATCGTGAACTCGTCCGCTTCGGTCCAGCCGCTCCGCCGCAGGTAGAGAGCGGCCTCGCGGGCGCCGTTGCCTGAGAGCTCGGCCTCGGAGCCGTCCGGGTTGAAGATCCGCAGCTCGGCCACGTGCTCGGCCTCGGGGGCCGCGAGCAGCAGCAGCACGCCGTCGGCGCCCGGGCCCAGATGCGGGTCGCAGAGCCGCTGGACCCGCTTGGCCGTGAGCTCCCAGGGAAGCCCGTCGCGCTCCACGATCAGGTAGTCGTTGCCGAGCGCCTGCCACTTCTCGAACCTCATCGCGGCGGATTCTCCACGACGCGGGCGACGATCCGCTCGGCCACCTCCGAGTCGGAGCGACCCGTGCGGTCGATCAGCTCGACGCCCTCCATCCGGCGCATCCAGGTCAGCTGGCGGCGCGCGAAGGCTCGGTGCGAGCCCGCGATGGTCTCCGCCTCGCCCGCGAGCAGGGCGTCGAAGCCGAGCGCGGCTCGCGCCGTGCGCGACGCACCCGCGGCGTCGGCAGCTCGCACCTCCTCCTCCGCCCCGGCGGCGAGGATCGCCTCGACCCGTGCCGAGATCCGCTCGTGCAGCTCATCGCGCTCCAGGGTGATCCCGAAGAGGGCGGTCGGCACCCGCGGGCTCGCGGACCAGAGCCCGTCCGAGCCCGCCGGCGGGTCGATGCCCGCGCGCGCCAGCCCCGTGAGGCGCGCGACGCGCTTCGCGTCGTTCGGGTGGACGCTCTGCCGGACCGCTGCTTCGAGCTCGCCGTGAAGCGCGGCGGCTCCGCGGCGCTCCAGGTCGCGCTCGACCTCGTCGCGGACCGCGCTCGGCAGCGGCGGGCGCAGCTCGAGCACCGCGAGCGCCGCCCGCAGGTAGAGGCCGGTGCCGCCCACCACGAGCGGCCGGCGGCCGGCGGCGAGCAGG
>JAWVFM010000303.1:0-12582 GCA_033856015.1 Solirubrobacterales bacterium | reverse complement strand
ACGGCCGCCGCGGCGCGGCGAGCGTCACCGCGCGCTTGTCCACGTCGATCAGGTCAACGGTGGCGACGCCGAGGCCGAGCGCCCGAACTTCGATGAGCTCGCGGCCACGATGCCGAAGCGCCGGCTGCCCCTCGCCACCGACGACGTCCTCGCCCGTGCCGCCGACGCGCTGGCGCCCCTGGCCTTCGGACAGCGCGTCCTCGTGGACGCCGCACCGCGCTCCGGACGCACGACGTTCCTCCGCACCGTCGCGGCCGCCGTCCAGGGCGCGGACGGAGCCAAGCTGGTCGTGCTCCTGGTCGACGAGCGCCCGGAGGAGGCGACGGCCTGGCGTGAGGCACTGCCGGAGGCCGAGCTCGCGATCGCCACCGCCGAGATGTCCGCGGTGGACCAGCTCCGCACGGCGGACCTGGCCCTCGCGCGCGCTCGCCGCCTGGCCGAGCGCGGTGCCGACGCCGTCCTGGTGGTCGACTCGCTCTCGCGGATCGCCGTCGCCGCGGACGGCGACACCGCCATCGTCAAGCGCATCTTCGGCTCCGGGCGCGAGCTCGAGGGCGACGGGCCGGGATCGCTCACGGTGATCGCGACGACGCTGGCCCGCGACGACGAGGCCCACCGCGCCGTCTCGAGCACCGAGAACGCGCTCGTCGTCCTTTCACCCGAGCTTGCGGCCGCAGGCGTGACGCCCGCTCTCGACGCGGGCGGGACCCGTGCCTCTAACGAGGAGGAGATCCTGTCCGCTGACGAGCTCGAGTCGCTGCGCGCGCTCCGCGCCGAGCTGAGCGGCCTCGAGCCGGCGGACGCGGCCGCAAAGCTGCGCGAACGGGTCAGCTAGCTAGCAGTCGCGGTAGGCGAGGCGCGCCCAGGACGGCTCGCGGGAGAGCTCGATCGGCTCGCCGTCGCGGTCTGGCTGGATGTAGCCGAAGGTGTTCGTGTCAGGGTCGAAGGCGATGTCCAGCTCGCCCTCCTTGACCCGCTGGTCGAGCCAGGCGCCGCGGAACACGAGGCGCCGGATCCAGTGGACCAGGCTGCGATTCGCAGGACCGACGAGCTCGGTCCAGTTCTGGTTGATGTGCTCGCCGAGCGTCGAGATCGGCTCGGGGATCTCGCCGTTGACGGCGAGCTCGAGGAGGTCGTGGATCTCCTCGGCCGCCAGCCCGGGATCGACGAACTCGAGCTTTACCGCGGCCTGCTCGACCCGCTGAGCGAAGTCCTGCTCGTTGAATGAAAAGCGCAGCTCGCCGTACTCGAGAACGTAATCAGACCCTGACTCGTAGTTCCCTCTGCGAGTTGCCTTCTCCACAGCTTCCTTAGTTTCCGATCGACTGCCCGGCGGGCGTTCGTAAGAGCCAGGGCATCTTTTCGGATTGGGAAGGAGTTCGCGCGCGGACCCCGACGGCTGAACGCGCCTTTGCACCTGAGAGCGGCCGATCCGGGGGCGCGGCGGCTGCGGACGGGCTTGTAGCCGGCATGAGGTTCAGCCGCTCAACACCGTCAGGGCCGCGGCGCTTCGCGGGCGCCTCCCGGAAGCGGGTGGGCCGGGTCGTCGTGCCGGTCGCCTCCGGAAGGATCTCGCGCCTCCTCGGCCTGTCGCTCCTCGAGCGCTCGCGGGCAGGGACCGGCCTCCTCATCCCGCGCTGCCGTGCCGTTCACACCTTCGGCATGCGCTTTGCGCTGGACCTTCGCTTCCTCGATGGCGAGCTGCGCGAGGTCTCGCGGCGGACATCGGTGCCGCCGCGCCGGGTCGCCTTCGAGCGCAGCGCCGCGGCCGTTCTCGAGCTGCCGGCGGGAGACCCGGCGTGAGCCTTCCGCATCATGAGCCGCTCGCCACGGTGGTCGTCTGCGAGGACGATCAGGCCACGCTCGAGCTCCTGTGCGAGAACCTCGAGGCGGACCGCTTCGCCGTCCTGCCGGCGCCGTGTGCTGCCGATGCGCTTCGCCTGTGCCGGTTCAACTCGCCCGATGTCCTGCTCCTCGACCTGCGCCTTCCCGACGCTTCCGGCCTGGACGTCCTGCGCGAGATCCGCGGGGGCTCCGGCACGGTGGACGGCTACGACCCGCGCCTCGGGGTGATCGTGCTCTCCGGGCGGGGGACGCAGGCCGACCGCGTGCGCGGCCTGCGCGAGGGCGCGGACGACTATGTGGCCAAGCCCTTTGACTACAGGGAGATCGAGGCGCGGATCGGCGCGGTCCTCCGGCGTCGATCCGAGCGCCGGGAGGGCACGCGCCGGGTGGGCGACCTGCGGATCGACCAGGCGCGCCGGGAGGTGCGTGTCGGCGACCGCGAGGTGAAGCTCGCGAGCAAGGAGTACTCGCTGCTCGTCGCCCTCTCCGCCGAGCCCAGGCGCGTGTTCACCAAGCAGGAGCTGCTTCGCGACGTCTGGGGATTTCGGACGATGGGCCGCACGCGCACACTCGACTCCCACGCGAGCCGGCTGCGCCGCAAGCTCGACCCCGAGCACGCGCGCTACATCGTCAACGTCTGGGGCGTTGGCTACCGGCTGATCGAGGGCTGAGCCGTGCTCGCCGAGATCGGCCCGTCGTTCGACGCCTTCGCCGGCGGCGGGTGGCCGCTCGGGCTGACGCTCGCCGTGGCCCTGGGCGGCGAGCGCGTCCGCGAGCGCCGGCGGCGCACCGCTCTGAACCGCGCGATGCACGAGCTCCGCCGCCCCCTTCAGGCGCTGGTGCTGGCCGGCGCCCCCGAGCAACGGGTGCGCGAGGCGCTCGACATGGCGGTAGCGGCCGTCGCCGACCTCGACCGCGAGATCAACCAGGAGCCGCAGGCCTCGACCCCGAGACCGGTCTGCCTCGCCACGCTGGTCCACGCGGCGGCGGAGCGCTGGACGGGTCCGGCAGCGGCGCGCGAACGCTCCCTGCGGGTCTCGTGCCACACCGGCCCGGCGCTCGTTCTCGCCGACCCCGCGCGGATTGCCTGCGCCCTCGACAACCTGCTCGCCAACGCGCTCGAGCACGGGACGCTTCGCGTCGAGATCTCCGCGACGGTGTGCGGCCGGACGGCCCGGGTTGCGGTGGCCGACGGCGGGAGCGCCGGGCGTCGCTCCTTCCTAGCGGGGCTTCTCGGCCGCCGCGATCCGCGCCACGGCCACGGCCTCGCGATCGTGACCGAGGTCGCACGCGAGCACGGCGGCCGCTTCTTCCGCATGCGCTCCGAGCGCGGCTCGATCGCCGTGATCGAGCTGCCGCTCGCGGTCCCGGCGGCGTGAGCCGCAGGGCGCGAGCGATCGCGTTCGCGCTCGCCGCGGCGGCCTGCGCGGCGCTGGCCGCTCGATCGGTGAGCGGCTACAGCGCGGGCGTCGAAGCCCAGCTGGGGAGCCTCGAGACGGCGGTTGTCGCGAGGAGCGCCCTCCAGGCAAAGCGGCCGATCGGGTCCGCCGACCTGCACGATCTCGAGGTGCGACGGGTGCCGTCCAGGTTCCTGCCATCGGGCGTCCTGCACGCGCCCTCGGAGGCTCTGGGGCGCGCTCCGGCAGCCACCATTCCCGCGGGCGCGTACGTCCTGTCGGCCCAGCTCGTGGCCCCGGGAGCTCGCAGGCGGACGACCGGTGAGGCGTCGACGCTCGGACCGGGACGCGCTCCGGTGGAGATCGCGGTCACCGGCGCTGCGCCCCTCGCCGCGGCGCGCGGCGGGCGCGTCGACGTCATCGTCACCGCAGAGCCACAGGGCGACTCCGGCGAGGGCCGAACCTACGTGGCGGTGACCGGGGTCAGGCTCCTCGACCTTCGTGCCGCCGATCCAGGGGCGGGCGACGGCGTCTCGTCATCCCTCCCCGACTCGTCGGTCGCGACGCTCGCGCTGACCCGCGCGCAGGCGCTCAGGCTCATCCAGGCCCAGAATTTCGCCCGCGAGGTGCGGCTCGTGACGAGCGCCCAGGGCCGGTAGGAGCTAGATCTCCTTCTCGAACCAGTAGGAGGCGAAGGGGTTGCCGTTGTAGTCGGGGATCTCGCGGTAGCCGGTTGCCCGGTAGAGAGCCAGGGCGCGCGGCTGGCGGGCGCCGGTGTCGAGGAGGATCCGGCTGAACCCGAGCCCGCGAGCGACATCCTCCAGCTTGGCGAGGAGCTGGCGGCTGATGCCGCGCCCGCGTTCGCCCGGCACCACGAACATGCGCTTGATCTCGCCGGTTGTCGCATCGATGCGACGCACGGCGCCGACGGTCGCCGCCACCTCACCGATGTAGCCGACGATCGCGACGTCTCCCGCCGCCAGGAAGGAGGCCAGGCTTGGGATGGGCGGCAGATCGAGGTGCGCGTAGATGCGGTCGACCTCGTCGCCCATCGCCTTCGCGAGGTCGACGACGTCGGGGTGATCGAGAGCGACCTCGCGGAACTCGACGGCCGGCGGCGCGCTCACCCGGCTAGTTCGTTCTCGAAGGCCCTGCGGGCCTCCGGGCTGCGGACGGCGAAGACCACGAGCTCCAGTTGGCTCTCCGGGCCGAGGTGCCGGCGGACCTCCTCGACCTCGATCGCAGCTGCCCCGGCGAGCGGAAAGCCGCCGACGCCCGTGCCGAACGCGACGAGGGCAAGCGAGCGGGCCCCCAGCCGGTCGGCCTCGTGAAGGGTGCTCACCGTGGCGGCGCGGATGACCGCGGCGGAGGTCGGACCGCCAAGCTCCATCGTCGCGGCGTGAATCACCCACTGAGAGGGCATCGAGCCGGCGCCCGTGGTCACCGCGGCGCCAAGCTGGATGGGCGCGAGGCCGTCGGACTCAGCCTGGATCTCGTTGCCACCGGCGCGCACGATGGCTGCGGCAACGCCGCCGCCGTGCAGAAGGCGCGTGTTCGCCGCGTTGGAGATCGCATCGACTTCCAGCGTGGTGATGTCGGCCTCGCGGACCTCGATGCGAGCGGCGCTCACAGCTCCTCCACGCTGCCCGCGCTCACGACGGCGCGAACGAGCGGCACCCCCGGCCGGTAGACCAGGTGCGTGTAGGAGGGGGCGTCGAGGACCACGGCGTCCGCGCGGGCGCCGGGTCGCAGCAGGCCGATGTCCTCGCGGCGCAGGGCGTTGGCGCCGCCGAGGGTGGCGGCGCTCAGCGCCTCCTCGGCGGTCATGCCCATGTCGCGGACGGCCAGGGCGATGCAGAACGCCATCGAGGTCGTGTAGCTGGAGCCCGGGTTGGTGTTGGTGGCGATCGCGACTCGGACGCCGGCGTCGATCGCCCGGCGAGCATCGGGATACGGCTGGCGGGTCGAGAAGTCCGTGGCGGGCAGGAAGGTGGCGACCGTCTCGCTGCCGGCGAGCGCTTCAAGGTCGGCGTCGTCGAGGTGCGTGCAGTGATCCACGGAGGCGGCACCAAGCTCCACGGCGAGCCTGGCGCCCGGCCCGTGGCCCAGCTGGTTGCCGTGGATGCGCAGGCCGAGGCTCGCGCGGCGGCCGGCCTCGAGGACCGCGCGCGACTGCTCCTCGCTGAAGGCACCCCGTTCGCAGAAGACGTCGATCCAGCGGGAGTGGGGGGCGCAAGCCTCGAGCATCTCCCCGCAGACCAGGCGAACGTACTCGTCCGCATGGCCCTCGTACTCGTAGGGCACGACGTGGGCGCCGAGAAACGTGACGTCGTCCGTGAGCTCGCCCGCCACCTCGCACGAGCGCTGCTCCGTCTCGACGTCCAGGCCGTATCCGGACTTCACCTCGACGTGGGTGATGCCCGCGCGAAGGCCCTCGCGCCGGCGAGCCGCGGCGAGCGCCGCAAGCTCAGCCGCGCTCGCCGCCCGCGTGGCGTCGGTGGTGATCCGGATCCCGCCTGCCTCGTAGGGACGGCCGGCCATCCGCGCGGCGAACTCGTCGGCGCGGTCACCGGCAAAGACCAGGTGGGTGTGACTGTCCACGAAGCCCGGGATGACGCAGTCCCCGCGAGCGTCCAGCCGCTCGTCGGCCTCCGCGCCCGCCCTCTCGATCGAGGTCACCAGGCCGTTCGCGCAGACGAGCGCCGCGTCGCGGACCAGGCCGAGCTCCCCGTCACCCGCCTCGGGGTCGTTGGTGACGAGCAGGCCGATGTTGTCGATTACGAGCGTGCTCATGCCCGCAATCTAGTCACCGCGGCGCCGAGCTCGGAGGCGACGTCCACCTCCACGTGCACGCCGTCGCGCACGATCGCGCGGCCTCCCACGATGACGTTTACGACGTCGCTGGCGGTCGCCGCGAAGACCACGGACTCGAGCGCCGTCTCGGGAACGGTTCCCGCAAGCCGAACCGACTCGAGGCTCACTGTCGTCAGGTCGGCGAGCGCGCCGGCCTCGATGCGCCCCGCGTCCGGCCAGCCGATCGAGGCGTGCCCCGCCGCGGTAGCGGCCTCGAGCAGGGCGGCGGCCGAGTGGCGTCCCCGTTCGCCGCTCGCGAGGCGCTCGTCGAGCTCGAGGGCGCGCGCTTCCTCGAATGGGTCGATCACGGCGTGCGAGTCGGAGCCGAGCGTCAGCGCCACGCCGGCGTCGGCCAGCTGCCGGGCGGGCCCGATCCCGTCGGCGAGGTCGCGTTCGGTGGTGGGGCACAGGCAGCAGGTGCACCCCGCGTTGGCGAGCAGCGCGAAGTCGGCGTCGCTCAGGTGGGTGGCGTGGACCGCCGTGAACCGCTCGTCCAGCGCTCCTGCGTCGTGCAGCACTCCGGCCGGCGTCTTCCCGTACGCGGCGCGGCAGGCCTCGTTCTCCGCCGGCTGCTCGGACACGTGGGCGTGGAGGGGCAGGGCACGCTCGGACGCGAATCCGGCAACCGTTGCCGCCGAGTCCGGGTCCACGGCGCGCACGCTGTGGATCGCGGCGCCGGTGCGCCAGCCCTCGCCGGGGGCGAGCGCGACGGCGCGCGCTGCCCAGGCGTCCGCGTCCGCGTCCGCGAAGCGTCGCTGCACAGCGTCGAGCTCCTCGCCGACGCCGCCGTGCAGGTAGCAGGCGTCGATCAGCGTGATCCGGATGCCGGCCTGCCGGGCGGCGTCGACGAGCGCCAGGCCGACCTCGTTCGGGTCGGAGTACGGGGCTCCGCCGCGGTCGTGGTGGAGGTAGTGGAACTCGCCCACCGCCGTGATCCCGGCCAGCGCCATCTCGGCGAACGTCGCCCGCGCGAGCGCCAGGTAGGCGTCCGGGTCGAGGCGCTCCGCGACCGCGTACATCTGCTCCCGCCAGCTCCAGAACGAGCCTCGCCCCGCCTGCGTGCGCCCGCGAAGGGCGCGGTGGAAGGCGTGCGAGTGGGCGTTCGCGAGGCCGGGCAGGGTCAGGCCGGGAAGCCGGTCGGCCGCCGCGGGCGCGGCGACGCCCGTCGCGACCGAGGCGATCCGCTCGCCGTCCGTCTCGATCAGCACGCCCTCCGTGGCGCTCTCGCCGCCGAGCCAGGCGAGCTCGCACCAGAGCGCGCTCAAGATCCGTACCGCGCAACGATCGCCGCCGCCCGGTGCTCGAAGTCCGCCCGGCGCCCGCGCTCGTAGTCCTCCCAGCTCGTGACCGTCGATGGCTCGGCGCGGTCGACGATGAGCGTGCCGTCGAGGTGGTCCACCTCGTGCTGAAACGTCCCGGCGGTAAGGCCGCGCGCCGTAGTGGTGCGCTTGGCTCCGTCGCGGTCGAGGTAGCTCACGGTGACGTTCATCGCGCGCGGGACCTCCGCGCGTGTGCCCGGGACCGAGAGGCAGCCCTCGTTGATCATCTCGACGCCCTTGCCGTACGCGATGACCGGGTTGACGAGGATCGTGAGCGGGACCGGCGGCTTGTACGGATAGCGCGGGTTGCCCGGCTCGACCTCGACAACGGCCACGCGGAGCGCCTCGCCGACCTGGTTGGCCGCCAGCCCGGCTCCGTGCGCGGCCCGCTTGGTCTCGACCAGGTCGTCGATGAGCGCCTGGACCGGGTCCGTGGCGAGCTCTGCGGCACTGAGCTCGCGGGCGCGCTCGCGCAGGGCCGGATGGCCGAGCGTCACGATCTCGCGGATCATGCGGGCGACGCCTCGGAGGCCTCGCGCATCGGGATGCGCACCCCACGCTCGCCGGCAACCTCGATCGCGGCCTCGTAGCCGGCGTCGGCGTGGCGCATGACGCCGGTCCCCGGGTCGGCTGTGAGCACCCTGGCAAGCCTCTCGGCCGCCAGGTCCGTGCCGTCGGCGACGCAGACCATGCCCGCGTGGATGGAGCGGCCGATCCCGACTCCGCCGCCGTGGTGGATCGACACCCAGGACGCTCCCGCCGCCGTGTTGACGAGCGCGTTCAGAAGCGGCCAGTCGGCGATCGCGTCGGAGCCGTCGGCCATGTCCTCCGTCTCGCGATACGGAGAGGCGACGGAGCCGGCGTCCAGGTGGTCGCGCCCGATGACGATCGGCGCCGAGACCTCGCCGGTGCGGACCAGCTCGTTGAAGCGCAGGCCAAGGCGGTGGCGTTCGCCGTAGCCGAGCCAGCAGATGCGAGCGGGCAGGCCCTGGAACGCGATCCGCTCACCGGCCAGGCGGATCCAGCGCTCCAGCGCCTCGTCGCCCGCGAACTCGTCGAGAACGGCGCGGTCGGTTGTCGCGATGTCCGCGGGGTCGCCCGAGAGCGCCACCCAGCGAAACGGCCCGCGCCCCTCGCAGAACTGGGGGCGGATGTAGGCCGGCACGAATCCGGGGTAGTCGAACGCCCGCTCGAACCCGCCGAGCTCCGCCTCCGCGCGCAGGCTGTTGCCGTAGTCGAAGACCTCTGCCCCGGCATCCTTGTAGGCGACCATCGCGTAGCAGTGAGCGGCGATGGCGCGGCGCGCGCGCTCCACGTACCCGTCCGGGTCGGACTCGCGGAGCGCTGCCGCCTCCGCGAGGGTCATGCCGTTCGGGACGTAGCCCACCAGGGGATCATGGGCCGCGGTCTGGTCGGTGACGATGTCCGCCGCAAAGCCGCGCCGCTGAAGCTCGGGCACCACGTCGGCGGCGTTGGCGCAGAGCCCGATGCTGAGCGCCCGGCGCTCGCTGCGGGCCGCGTCGCAACGTGCGATCGCGTCGTCGAGGTCCGTGGCCTCCTCGTCGAGGTAGCGGGTCTCGAGGCGCCGGCGGATGCGCTCCGCGTCGACCTCGACGCAGAGCGCGACGCCCTCGTTCATGGTGACCGCGAGGGGCTGGGCGCCGCCCATCCCGCCGAGCCCGGCGGTGAGCGTCACGGTTCCGGCGAGCGAGCCGCCGAAGCGCCGGCGGGCGATCTCGGCGAAGCACTCGTAGGTGCCTTGGACGATCCCCTGGGTGCCGATGTAGATCCACGAGCCGGCGGTCATCTGGCCGTACATCGTCAGCCCGAGCGCCTCCAGGCGACGGAACTCGTCCCAGCTCGCCCAGTCCGGCACGAGGTTGGAGTTGGCGATGAGCACCCTCGGCGACCACTCGTTCGTGCGGAAGACGCCGACCGGCTTGCCCGACTGGACGAGGAGGGTCTCGTCATCGTCCAGGCCCCTCAGCGTCCTGACGATCGCGTCGAACGCGTCCCATGAACGCGCCGCTCGGCCGGTGCCGCCGTAAACCACGAGGTCGTCGGGACGCTCGGCCACCTCAGGGTCGAGGTTGTTCATCAGCATCCGCATCGCGGCCTCCTGCTGCCACCCGCGGCAGGAGAGCTCGGTGCCTCGTGGCGCCCGAACCGGTCGCGGCCCGCTCACAGGCCCGGCCTCGCGCTTCGCGTCGAATCAGCTCTCCCTTGATCTCGGTCCGCGCTCACAGAAGAGCTCCGATCGCGCCCTCCACGGCGTCCTGGATCGCGCCGGTTCGGACCAGCGACTCGGCCGCCGCCAGCTCGGGAGCCACCTGCCGGTCGCGACCCGGGCCCGGGACATCCGCGCGCAGCGCGGCCAGCGCCGCGGCCGTCCCCGCCGCAGGCCGCAGCGGTGCCCGCAGATCCAGGGCGCGTCCCGCGCAGGTGAGCTCGACGGCGAGGATCCGCGCGAGGTTCTCCAGCGAGCCGCGGAGCTTTCGCGCCGCGCCCCAGGCCATGGACACGTGGTCCTCCTGCATCGCGCTGGTCGGCACCGAGTCGACGCTCGCCGGGGCGGCTGCCCGTCGGTTGGCGGCCACCATCGCCGCCTGGGTGTAGTGGGCGATCATCAGCCCGGAGTCGACGCCGGGGTCCGCGGCAAGGAACGGCGGCAGCCCCTCGGAGCGCTTGGCGTCCAGCAGCCGGTCGGTACGCCGTTCGGCGATCGCGCCGGCCTCGGCAGCCGCGATCGCGAGCAGGTCGCAGGCCATGCCGAGCGGCGCGCCGTGGAAGTTCCCGCACGACTCGGCGCGCCCGTCGGGAAGGATCATCGGGTTGTCGATCGCCGCCTCCAGCTCGGCGCTGGCGACGCGCTCGGCGTGGGCGAGGGCGTCCCGGGCCGCGCCCAGCACCTGCGGTGCGCAGCGCAGCGAGTAGGCGTCCTGGACGCGCGGGTCGTCCTCGCGGTGGCTGGCGACGATCTCCGAGCCGGAGAGGAGGCGGGCCAGGTTCGCGGCGCTCACGGCCTGACCCAGCTGCGGGCGCAGGCCCACGAGGTCGGCGGCGAAGGCTCGATCCGTGCCGAGCAGCGCCTCGACGGACATCGCCGCGGCGATGTCCGCGACGCGCAGGAGCGCCGCCATGTCGTGGTTGGCGAGCACCAGCATCCCGAGGATGCCGTCGGTCCCGTTGATCAGCGCCAGGCCCTCCTTGGCGGTCAGCTCGAGGGGCGCAATCCCCGCGTCGGCGAGCGCATCCGCTGCGAGCCGGCGCTCACCGGCGTCGTCGTCCACCTCGCCCTCGCCGAGCGCGGCGAGGGCGCAGTGAGCGAGCGGGGCCAGATCGCCGCTGGCGCCGAGCGAACCGTGCTCGGGAACAACCGGGGTGATGCCCGCGTTCAGCATCGCGACCAGGGTCTCGGCCACCTCGGGGCGTGTTCCGGAGTAGCCCATCGCCAGCGTTCTGGCGCGCAGGAGCATCATCGCCCGGACCACCTCACGCTCCACAGGCGCGCCCATGCCGGCGGCGTGGGAGCGGATCAGCGAGCGCTGGAGCTCGGCGCGCCGCTCCGCTGGGATGTGGGTCGTCGCGAGCGAGCCGAACCCGGTCGAGACGCCGTAGGCAGGCTCCTCTGACGCGGCAAGCCGCTGGACCACCGCGCTCGATGCCGCCATCGCGTCGTGGGCGGCGGTGGTCAGCTCGACGCGGGCGCCCGCCCGAGCGGCGGCGACGACCTCGCCCGGGCTGAGACCCGGCCCTGAAAGCTCGACCAATCGCTCGCGCTCGTCCACCTCGAGAACCGTCCGCACACTATCCGCCTGCCCGCGTCCTCAGGCGGCCGCCCACAGGATGGTGGGGGAGAGGCTGAAGGCCTCCGCGCCTCTAAAGGGGGTGGCCACCACCGCCGATCACACCGAGGCGCTGGCCGCCGAGCTGCGGCGGCGGCTGGTCGAGAGCCGCAGGGCCCAGGCCGCCGCGGGCTCCAGCGAGGGCGACCTCGCCGGCGCGGTCGCGGAGCTCGTGGAGCGAGAGGCGGCGATCCTCTCCGAGGAGCGGCGCGGGCAGCTTCGCGAGCTGATCCTTCGCGACGTCATCGGCCTCGGGCCGCTCGAGGAGCTCCTCGCGGACCCGGCGGTCGAGGAGGTGATGGTGAACGGCCCCGACGCGGTGTTCGTCGAGCGCGGCGGGCGGCTGGAGCGCGCGAGCGCGAGCTTCGGCTCCGAGGACGCGCTGCGCGACACCATCGAGCGGGTTCTCGCGCCGCTCGGCCGGCGCGTCGACGAGCTCAGCCCGATGGCCGACGCCCGCCTGGCGGACGGCTCGCGCGTGAACGTGGTCATCCCGCCGCTCGCCGTCGACGGGCCGGCGCTGTCGATTCGCCGGTTCACGTCGATCCGGCCGGACCCGGACGCCCTGGTCGCGTCGGGAACGCTCACCGCGGAGCTTCGAGACGTGCTCGCCGACGCGGTGCGCGAGCGTCGCAGCATCCTGATCTCAGGCGGCACCGGGTCCGGGAAGACGACGCTGCTCAACGCCCTGTCGAGCTACATCGCACCTGGCGAGCGGGTGGTGACGATCGAGGACGCTGCCGAGCTCGCCCTGCGCCAGCCCCACGTCGTCCGGCTCGAGAGCCGCCCGGCGTCGGTCGAGGGCCGCGGCGAGGTCACCATCCGCGACCTCCTTCGAAACACCCTCCGGATGCGCCCGGACAGGATCGTGATCGGCGAGGTTCGCGGCGCCGAGGCGCTCGATCTCCTGACCGCTCTCAACACCGGCCACGAGGGCGCGCTCTCCACCGTCCATGCGAACTCCTGCGAGGACGCGATCCGGCGCCTCGAGACCCTGGCCCTGATGGCGGGCGTGGGCCTCCCTCACGCCGCGATTCGCGAGCAGCTTGCCCGGGGCGTGGAGCTCGTGGTCCACCTCGAGCGCGACGGCGCCGGGCGGAGGCGCGCCGTGGCTCTCGCCGCGGTCGAGCCGGTCGCGGGCGGGGTGGGCGTCCGGGAGCTCTGGACGCGGAGGGCGGCCGGGTGAGCGGCGCGCTCGGAGCGCTGCCGGTGATGCTCGCGGCCCTGGGCGGCGGCCTCCTCGCGGTCGCTGCTCGAGAGGCGGTCGCGGCCCTGCCGGCGCTCGCAGCGTCGATCGCGCGAGTGATCGACCCGCTCCGGCGC
>JAWVFM010000302.1:0-14663 GCA_033856015.1 Solirubrobacterales bacterium | reverse complement strand
CACCGCGGTCCGCGAGTAGGTGAGGTAGACGACTGCGCCGGCCAGCGGGGTCGCCGCGAGTGCCAGGGCACGGAGCCGTCCGGCGCGCGCGTGGGCGCTCCACGCGAGCGCCATCACGAGCGCCATCGCGGCGACAGTGCCGACTGCGTTCCAGTAGCCGAGCGGGTAGGCGAGGCGCTTCGTGCCGAAGGCGTAGATGAACGCGGCGCTCTCGTGAAACGCGCCGGGATCGAGCCGCGCGAGCATCGCCGCGACACAGACCCCCACGGCGGCCACGGCGAGGCCGGCGGCGGCGGCGCGCCAGGTGCGCGGGCCGAGCGTGGTGAACACAAGCGTTCCGGCGCCGAGGTAGCCGACTGTCCGGGCCAGCTCCTCGAGCGCGCGCTCATCCGTTTCCGTCCAGGCAACGCTCAACCCCATCCAGACCACCAGGGCAGCAGCGGCGATCAGGGGCACGCGTGACGACTTCGGCGGCCGCGCGCGTGGCAGGAAGCCGAACGCCAACCCGAGAGCGAGCAGCCACCACGCGGCCAGCGCCGCCTCCTGGCGGACGACGAGGTCGTAGCCGCCTCCGTTCAGGGCCAGCGCCAGCACGGCGGCCGTCGTGACGACGAACGCCGCTATCGTCGCCTTTCCTGCGTATGGAACCGGCTTTGAGTTCACTTGATTCGAGATACGGGTTTGCGCCGCGGCGCCATCTGCAGGACCGCGCGCCTGGCCCTGGCCGGCGCGCCGTCAGGCTACTCGCGACGCTGGCCGCGGCGGCCGCAACGCTCTGTGCGATCGGCCCCCAGCACGCGTCGGCCCAGGCGGCGGGCCTCGACCAGTACCGCTTTCCGGCCGGCACGCCGACGTCCGCCGCGGGGGGCGCAAGCAAGGCCGCCGGCAGCATTCCCGCACCGGATGCCGGCGCGGGGGATGCTGCGGGCAGCGCCAGCCACGTCGAGCTGCCCGGCGGCTACCCGCTGACGCCGCCGGTCCTGATCCTCGCGATCGCCCTGGTCGGTGGCCTTGCGGTTCGCGGCGCGATGGCGCTCGGAGCAAGGCGCCGATCCGGCTCGCTCACATCCGCTCCGGAGCGCTGACCCCCAGGAGCCGAAGGGTGGTCGCGATCGTCCGCTTGGTCGCGAGGCAGATGGCGAGCCGCGCCCGTTCCGTCTGAGGTTCCGCGCCCACCACCCTGCAGTCGCGGTAGAAGGCATGGAAGTCCGCGGCCGTCGTCGTCGCATAGGCGGCGAGGCGGTGCGGCGCGCGCCGCGCCGCCGCCAGCCGGAGCTCCTCGGGCAGGGCGAGAAGGCGCCTGACGAGCGCTCGCTCGCTCGCCTCGGCGGGTGCCGAGAGGACGGCCTCGTCCTCGGCTCCGGCCACGACCGCCTGCTCCTCGGCGCCGGCCTTGCGCAGGATGCTCGCGATCCGCGCGTGGGCGTACTGGACGTAGTAGACCGGGTTGTCCTGCGAGCGCCGCCGCGCCAGGTCGAGATCGAGGTCGACGGCGGTGTCGTGGCTGCGCTGCAGCATCAGAAAGCGCGCGGCGTCGACGCCGATGTCATCCACGAGCTCGTCGAGGCTGACGAACTCGCCGCTTCGCTTCGACATCTGGGCCCGCTGGCCGCTGTCGATGAGGTGGACGAACTGCAGGAGCGCCGCCTCGAGGCAGTCCTCGGGGAAGCCGAGCGTCACGAGCGCGGCTCGCATCCGCGGGACATAGCCGTGGTGGTCGGAGCCAAGAACGTCGATCAGGTGGTCCGCGCCCCGCTCGAGCTTGTCGCGGTGGTAGGCGATGTCGGGCAGGAAGTAGGTCTCCTCGCCGTCGGAGCGGATCAGCACGCGGTCCTTCTCATCGCCGAGGTCGCTCGTGCGGAGCCAGACCGCTCCCTCCTGCTCGAAGACGCGCCCCGCGTCGCGAAGCTTCGCCAGCGTCTCCTCGACCTTCCCCGAGTCCCGGACCTCGCGCTCGGAGGAGAAGTTGTCGAAGCGGACACCGAACCGCTCGAGCGTCGCCTCGGCCCTGGCGCGCATCGCCGCCACCCCGAGAGCGCCGAGGCCGTCCAGGTCCTCCGGATCCGCGCCCTGGGCACCGAGCTCGCGAGCCAGCTCGACGACATAGTCGCCCGCGTAGCCGTCGTCAGGGGGCTCCTGACCCCGCATCCGGGCGGCGATCGAGGCTGCGAAGCGACGGATCTGGGAGCCGGCGTCGTTCAGGTAGTACTCGCGGATGACGGCCACACCCTGGAGCTCGAGCATGCGGGCCAGGGCGTCCCCGAACGCAGCCCCTCGCCCGTGTCCGACGTGCAGGGGCCCGGTCGGGTTCGCGGACACGAACTCGATGAGGACGCGCCTCGGACCCTCGGGCTCGCCGGTTCCGTGGGCGGCGCCGGCGGTGAGGATCGAGCCGACCGCCGATCGATGCCAGGCGTCAGAGAGGAAGAGGTTGAGGAAGCCGGGCCCCGCGACCTCGACTCGGTCGGCGCCCGCGAGGCGCCCGTCGAGCTCCTCCCGCAGCAGCTCCGCCACCTCGCGCGGCGGCCGCCCGACCATCGGCGCGAGGAGCATCGCCGCGTTCGTGGAGTAGTCGCCGAGCTCCGGCTTCGGGGGGCGGTCGAGGTTGGGATGGCCCCCGCCATCGCCGGGGTGGACGGCGGCGGCCGCGGACTCGACCGCCGCGCGAACCTCTTGAAGGGGATCGCTCAACACGCCTCGATAGTAGATCGACGCGAGCTTCGTACGCGAGAAGCGGCGATTCCGGTGTGCGGGTGGTCTAAATTCCCTGGCCGGAGACCCAGTACGGACTCTGACAGGCGGAGTAGGGAAGCGACAGGCTTTTGGAACCCGTAACTGGCAAGGCGGAGATGGTGTCGAGCGCGCCCAACGGCGCGGAGCTCGGTCATGCCCCTGCCGGGCTCGAGCTCGACGTCAAGGTCCCGCGGCTCGTCAGCCACCGGACGGCGCCGACCTCGCGGGCATCGCGCGCCTTCAAGCGCACCTTCGACCTCGCCGGATCGCTGATCGGGCTCGTCCTGGCCCTGCCGGTCCTGCTGGTGATCGCCGTAGCGGTCAAGCTCGACTCGCCCGGGCCCGCGCTCTTCAGGCAGCGCCGCATGGGCGAGGACGGCAGGCCCTTCTGGATTCTCAAGTTCCGCAGCATGGTCGAGGGCGCCGAGGAACAGCTGGCCGGACTGCTCGAGCGCAGCGATGCGGACGGCGTGTTCAAGCTCATCGACGACCCGCGGATCACTCGGGTCGGGCGCTTCATCCGCAGGCACTACCTCGACGAGCTCCCGCAACTCGTCAACGTGCTGCGCGGCGAGATGAGCCTCGTCGGGCCCCGGCCCCTTCCCCTCGACGAGGATCGGTGCATCGAGGGCATCGACCGGCATCGGCTGGACGTGGCCCCGGGCATCACCGGCCCCTGGCAGATTCGCGGCTCCTCGCGCGTCCCGCTCCGGCAGATGGTGCGCCTCGACCGCGAGTACGTCGCCAGCTGGTCGCTGCTGAACGACCTCCGCATCCTGGCCCTGACCGTGGTCAGCGTCATTCGCGGCCGCGGCCTCTAGTCACCGGCGCGGCTCGGATCGCCCGCCGCTGGGCCTCCGCCCGTATGGACTAGCCTGCCCGGGCCGTGAGAGCCCTCGTAACAGGCGGAGCCGGGTTCATCGGCTCGAACGTGGTGGACGCCCTGGTCGAGCGCGGCGACGAGGTCACCGTCGTCGACGACCTCTCGACCGGACGGCGCTCGAACCTCGACGCGGCGCTCGCGGCGGGCGCGACCCTGGTCGAGGGCGACATCACCAGCGCCGGCGACGTCGAGGCGGCGTTCGGTGCCGCCCAGCCGGAGGTCGTCATGCACCTTGCAGCCCAGATCGACGTCCGGCGCTCGGTGACCGACCCCAACTTCGACCTCGGCGTCAACGTCGGCGGCACGATCAACCTGCTCGAGGCGGCTCGCGCCGGCGGGGTTCGCCGCTTCACCTTCGCGTCCACAGGCGGCGCGATCTACGGGGAGGGGGACGGCCGCGAGCTGCCGCTTGACGAGGCTGCCGATTGTCGCCCGGATGCCCCGTACGGCCAGTCGAAGCTTGCGGCGGAGGGCTACCTCGGCCTCTTCTCACGCCTCCACGGCCTCTCGACCGTCGCCCTGCGGTTCGGCAACGTCTACGGGCCGCGCCAGGACCCGCTCGGCGAGGCGGGGGTGATCGCGATCTTCTGCGGGGCGCTGCTCGAAGGTCGCACGCCGCGCGTCTTCGGCGACGGGCGCCAGACTCGGGATTACATCTACGTGGGGGACGTCGTCTCCGCGTTCCTCGCGGCGACGGACGCGACCGCGACAGGCGCGTTCAACGTGGGCACGGGCCTCGAGACGGACGTCCTCGAGCTCGGCACCATGCTCGCCCGGCTCGCCGGCGCGGACTTCGCCCCGGAGGTGGCTCCGCCGCGACCGGGCGAGGTCCGGCGAATCGCGATCGACAGCGAGCGGGCGCGACGCGAGCTCGGATGGGCGCCGGCCGTCGACCTCGAGACGGGCCTGACCCGCACGCTCGACTGGGCGCGCTCAGCCGGCTGAGGGCTTCGGACTCAGGCTTTTGAAGTCCACCGCGGCGCCGATCCTCTGGTCCGCGCTGGGGTGAGTCCCGAGAAGGAACTGGAGCACTCCGGGAGGGCTCGGGTCGCCGACGTTCGAGATCGTGAGCTGGCGCTGTAGCTGGATGAACGCCCGCGGATCGTGGGTGAGCTCGAGTGCGAACGTGTCGGCGCTCGCCTCGACCCTTCGCGAGAGCTGGTTGCCGACGGTGCCGAGGACGAACGACGCAAGGAACAGCCCGAGGGCGTAGGCCGGAAGGGCCGCGGGAGACCCTGGGGCAATCCCGGCGCGCCGCAGGAGCGGATCCGCGAGCTGGAGCACGAAGACGATCCCCAGCGGCGCGATCAGCGCGACGAAGGCGAGGCCGCGAAGGATGTCGTCGTGCTTCACATGCCCGAGCTCATGGGCGACGACGGACCGAAGCTCGGCGCGGTCGGAGTCGTTGATGAGGTTGTCGTAGAGGACGACCCGCTTGCTCGAGCCGATGCCGTCGACGTATGCGTTGAGGGCCGTGACGCGGCGGCTCGCGTCGACCCGGTAGACGCCGCCCACGTCCACCCCGGCCCGGCGAGCGAGCGCCAGCACCTCGCTGCGGGTCTGGCTGCCGGCGGGCAGGGGCGTGAACTTGTTGAAGAGCGGTGCGATGACCACCGGGGCGAGCCAGCTGGTGACCGCTCCGATCGCGACGACGGCGACGGCGCCCGGAATCCACCATCGCGTCCGGAAGCGTCGAACCAGGGCGAAGAGGATGCCGCCCCCGACCCCCGCGAGAACCGCTCCGACGAGCGCGGACTTCGCAACGTCACCGAGCCACGAGCCAAGGTCCTGCGTCGAGAGGCCGAAGTCGACGGCCCGCTCGTGCGAGGCGATCGCGACCGGCAGCCCGGTGACCGCAAGCGTCAACGAGAGCGCTCCCCCGGCCACGAGCGGCCCGACGACCTTCCGCGGCTCGACCCGCCGGAGCGCCCGTCGCGCCCAGCGCGGGCGGCCGAGGGCAAGCGACGTCAATACGGTTCCCTCGACGACCAGCGCGGCGCCGTAGAGCCAGAGCTGGCCGTCCGAGTAATCGCGGCCCCGGTCGATCTGCTGCTGCGTGAAGTAGTCGCCGGCCGAGACCGGAGCGGCTGGGATCGGCGCGGGGCGCGGGCGCAGCAGCCAGACCCCGGCCTCCGCAACCAGGACCATCGCAACCGCGGTCACCGCGACGCGCGGGATCGATCGGCCGCCCAGGCGCATCGCCATACGATAGGCATGCCCGCCCCCACGCCCATGCGACTCGGCATCCTCAGCGACATCCACTCCAACCTGCCCGCGCTCGAGGCGGTCCTCGAGGACGCCGATACGGAGGGCCTCGACGAGCTCTGGTGCCTCGGGGACGTGGTCGGCTACGGCGCCGAGCCCGATGCGTGCACCCGCGTGGTCGAGGAGACCTGCGACGTCTGCCTGGTCGGCAATCACGACATGGCGGTGCTCGGCGCGCTCGACATCGAAGCGTTCTCTCCCACGGCGGCGGCCGCGGTCGAGTGGACGCGCGAGGTGGTGGCGAAGCGGACGCTCGAGTACCTCGGCGACCGGGAGCCCATGGACGAGGCACGGGAGGTGGCCCTCTACCACGCCTCGCCTCGCGACCCGATCTGGGAATACGTGCTCTGGCCTGACCAGGCCGAGGAGTGCATCGACCTGCAGGCGTCGCGGGTGAGCCTCGTGGGCCACTCCCACGTCGCCCTGTTCTTCCTGGCCCCGTCGGCGGAGGGTGCGCAGGTCCGCGGCGCGCAGGCGGCCGCCGGCACGCGCCTCGACCTCAGCGACGGGCGGTGGCTGGTGAACCCGGGCAGCGTCGGACAGCCGCGGGACCGCGACCCGCGCGCCGCCTGGCTCGAGCTCGACACCGGGAGCTGGACCGCCGTTTACCACCGGGTGGCCTACGACATCGACCGGGCCGCGGAAGCCATCGCGGCCACCGACCTGCCCGAGCACCTCGCGAGCCGGCTCTACATCGGGCAATGAGCGCCACCGGCCGCGAAAGCCCAGCATCCTCGGGCAATTCCGCCGCGCCGAGGGCCTCGTCTAGACTCGCCGCGATGTCAGCCCGGCGAAGCTTCGCGGCCCTGGCGGCGGTCGTGGCGCTGGCCGGCGGGGCGTCCGGCTGCGGGTCCTCGAACACCCTGCCCAAGGACATCCCGGCGGCGAGCGCTCCAGGCCTCGTGCAGAATCTGAACAGCGTTCTGGCCGCGTGCCAGCAGGGCGACCCCCTCAGCGCCGAGAGCGCGGCTCGCGCCTACCAGCAGGCCGTGAGCTCGCTGCCCGACACGGTCGATCCAGACGTCATGAAGGTCCTGACCGAGACGGCCGACAACCTCGCCACCCTGGCCCACAGCAAGGCTGGATGCAGCACCGGCACGAGCGGCACGAGCGGCGCCCAGGGGTTCCAGCCGACGACGACAACCGCCGCGACCACCACAACCGCCGCAGCCACCACCACGACGACGACCACGGCCCCGACCACGCCAACGGAGACTCGGACGCCGCCCGCGGCGTCGCGCGGCGGCAATCCGCCGAGCGGCGGCCCCCCGGACGGGCAGGGCCCGGGCGGCGGGACCAACGGCGGCTCCGGCGGCGTCGGGGCCGGCGGCGCGTCACCCGGGAAGGCCAAGGCCGTCGCCAAGAGCAAGAGCAAGCACAAGGGCAAGCCTCCGCACGGTGCCCGCGAGCGTCACGGGGCAGGGCGCAGCTGATGGCCGACGCGATGATCTCGGGGCGCTACGAGCTGAGCGACCGCCTGGGCTCCGGCGGGATGTCGAGCGTGTACCGCGCCACGGACCGCGTGCTGGAGCGAACCGTCGCGGTCAAGATCCTCGCCGAGCACCTCTCGGACGACGAGAAGTTCATCGCTCGCTTCCGCCGCGAGGCGCTCGCCGTGGCGAAGCTGATCCACCCGAACATCGTCCAGGTCTACGACACCGGCGTCGACCAGGAGCGCCACTTCATCGTCATGGAGTACGTGGAAGGTCGATCCGGAGCGCAGCTCCTGCAGACGCAGGGCCGCCTCGGGCCCGACGCCGCGGTCGAGATCGGCGTCCAGGCCTGCGCGGGCCTGGACTACGCGCACAAGCAGGGGATCATCCATCGCGACGTCAAGCCGGGCAACCTCATGGTCATCGGGGGGCCCGCAGGCCGCCGCCAGGCCGGCAGCTCGGCACACGACCCACCGACCGGCGAGATGACGGTCAAGCTCACCGACTTCGGCATCGCGAGGGCCGCCGAGCAGACGCGCCTGACGCAGATCGGATCGGTGGTCGGTACCGCGGCGTACCTGTCGCCGGAGCTGGCGCGCGGCGAGGAGGCGACTCCGGGGGCGGACGTCTATGCGCTCGGGGTCGTCCTCTACCAGTTCCTGACGGCGCGCCTCCCCTGGGAGGGGACAACGCTGGCCGAGCTCGCGATGCGCCGCGAGTCCGAGGCGCCGCTGCCGCCGACCACCTACGACGCGTCCATCCCGGACACGCTCTCCGAAGCGGTCCTCCGTGCCCTCGCGGGCGAGCCTGCGGCGCGCTACAGCACCGCCCGCGTCTTCGCTCGCGCTCTCCGCGCCGGCGTCGCCGGGCAGGCGCCTCCCCCACCGGACGCCGCGGAGGCGCCGACGCGCTCCCTCGCGGGCACCACGGCGCAGACGCGGGTCCTGGGGAGCAGCGAGCCGCGCGCCCCCGCCGCCCCGGAGCCGCATGCACGCCGCCCACCGCCGCCTGTGCCGGTGGCCAGGCCAGCCCGACGCTCCGGAGCATCCCGCTTCGCTCGCGGCCTCGGCTTCGTGCTCCTGGTGCTCGTCCTCGCCGCGATCATCGCGGGGGTGGTCCTCCTGGTGACCAACTCCGGCAGCAAGACCGACATCGGCCAGTACATCAAGGACAACGTCCCGGATCAGGTCAAGAGCGTGGTCCAGTTCATCCGCGACCACACCCAGTAGCGGCCGGCGCGCTCAGCGCGGATCGTTCGAGCCCGCGTAGTAGCCCGAGGCGTAGGCCGCGGCCCACAGGCCGTCGAGCCCCTTGAAGGCGGCGCGCTCGAGCTGCCCCCGGGCCGTCCATGCCACGACGCCGGCCAGCGCCCGCGCGACCTCACGCGCGAGCGGCGGCCGCGGTGCGGCCCCTGGAAAGCGCTCTTCGAGCCAGGCCTGGCCCGGCCCGTAGCGGCGCGCGCGCCGCAGCGCCGGACGCAGGCCCCCGGCGTGGAGGTGCCCAACGCGCGCCTCCGGCCTGTACTGGAGGCTCCACCCGGCCTCGGCGGCGCGCCAGCAGAGCTCCAGATCGGCGCCGGAGCGAACCTCGGCGAAGCCGCCCAGCTCCTCCCACGCCGAGCGGCGCAGCATCAGGTTCGCCGTGATCCCGGCGGGGTACGGCCCCTTCGTCAGGTGTGGCCGGACCTCCAGATGGCGGCGGGCGACGAGCCACCGCGCCGTCACGCGCCGGTCCGTCGCCACGCCCTCGACCTCGCCCGCCAGGAGCCCGCAGCGAGCCGCGATCGGGGCGCGAAGGTAGTCGTCGAGCAGCGTGGCGGGCGGGCGGCAGTCCGCGTCGAGGAAGAGAAGCCACTCCCCTCCCGCCCCGCGCGCCGCGGCGTTGCGGGCGTGGTAGGAGGACCGCAGGCCGGAAGCCTGCACCACACGGCAGGCGGGCGGCAGCTCGGGCCAGGCTCGTGGCGTGCTGCCGTTGTCGGCGATGAGCAGCTCGTCGCCGGGCTGGAGCTTCAGGGCCGTGAGCGCGTCCAGCGCGTCGCGGGCCTCGGCGTCCGTTCCGAGCAACGGGACGATCACGCTCACGGCCGGGCGTGCGGGCTCGGCCGGCTCGGTGCCCGGGTTGCTCACGGACGTCGGGCTCTGATCGTGCGGAGCGGGGGCGTTTCGCCATCATAGGGCGCAGTGCGCGTGGCAATCGTCCACGACAAGCTGGTCCAGATGGGCGGTGCCGAGCGCGTTGCGCGCCGGATGCTCCGCCTGTGGCCCCACGCCGACTTCTACACCAGCGCCTTCGATCCCGAGCTCGCCGCACGCGAGGGCTTCGGCGACGTGCACGCGACGTTCCTGCAGAGGCTCCCGGCCCGCGCCGAGCAGACCCGGTGGATGCTGCCGCTCTACGACCGCGCATTTCGCAGCCTCGACCTCGGCGGCTACGACCTGCTGGTGAGCTCCGCGGCGATGTTCGCGAAGAGCGCCCACTCGCCGACCGCTCCCCACGTCTGTTACTGCCACACGCCGGTCGTCTACCTCTGGCACCTTCGCGACAGCCACTTTCGCGAGCTGCCCTATCGGGCTGGAGTCCGCCTGGCGGCGTCGGCCACGGTCCCGTGGCTGCGCCGGGCGGATCGGCGCGCCGCAGCCGCGGTCGACGTCTTCGTGGCGAACTCGAACGCGGTGGCCGAGCGGATCCGCAGCTACTACGGGCGCGAGTCCCTGGTGGTGCACCCGCCGGTCGACGTGAGCGCATTCGCGGCCGATCCGCCTGCAGATGACTACTTCGTCGTGGTCGCGCGGCTCTACCCGTACAAGCGGGTGGATCTGGCCATCGAAGCGTGCGCCCAGGTGGGGGTTCGGCTCAAGGTCCTCGGCGATGGCGGTGACCGCAAGCGGCTCGAGGCGCTGGCGGGCGAGACCGTCGAGTTCCTCGGCTGGGTCGACGACGACCGCAAGGCCGAGGTGATCGGGGCGGCGCGGGCGCTGCTCGCCCCCCAGCTGGAGGACTTCGGGATCGCGATGGTGGAGGCCCTCGCCGCCGGGACTCCCGTGATCGCCCTGCAGGCCGGAGGCGCGCTCGACATCATCGATGACGGCGAGACCGGCCTGCTGTTCGCCGAGCAGACCACGGCCAGCCTGGTGGAGGCGATCCGCAGGCTCGACTCGGCGAGCCTCGACCCGGCCCTCCTGCGCGAGCGCGCTGCCAGGTTCGTCCCAGAGCGCTTCGACGCCGCGATGCGCGACGTCGCCGCGCGGGCCCTTTCGGGCTACCGCAGCGCCTGACGGTAGGCCGCGTCGAGCCCGGCGACCTGTCGCTCGATCGGAAACTCCTCGAGTGCGCGGGCGCGAGCGGCGTCGCCGAGCTCGGCGCGAAGGCCCGGACGGGAGTGGAGGTCGAGGATCGCTTCGGCCAGCGCCCGTGGGCTCTCGGGCTCGACCAGCACGCCCGTCGTCGGGGTGAGCTGCTCGGCGATGCCGTCGACGCGCGTGCCGACGACCGGCAACCCGGCGACCATCGCCTCGAGGACAACCAGGGGAAACGGGTCCGAGCGTGCCGGCAGCGCGAAGATGTCGAGCGCTGCCAGCTCCTGCTCCATGACCACCCGCGGCGCATGGTGGATGCCGAGCCGCTCGAGCGTCTCGATCCTCGCCTGGGCCCACGCCTCGTCCAGCGGGCTGTCGGCGGCGCCCGCGACGCGAAAGGCGATGTCGCGGGTCTCCGCGGCGACCAGCTTGGCCGCCTCCGCGAACAGGTCCGTTCCCTTTCGCGGTGAGATCACGCCGACGGTCCCGACCACGGTCTGGGGGCCCGGCTCGCGCCGCAGCCGCGGACCCTCCGGGGCTGCCTCGTACACGGTGAGTGCCCGGTGGCGCGAGGTCGACAGCGCCAGGGCCGCCGAGTCGGAGACGCCGACGGCCACGTCGCTCAGCCGGTGCGCGAGGCGCCGGGCCATCCGGCCCTTGCGGTTCGCGGCGACCATCTCGTGGACGTGGAGCACCACCGGCCGCCTGTGCAGGCGAGCGACCGCCGCCTCCGTCATCAGGTGGAGGGAGTTGACGTGGACGAGCTCCGGCTGGACCCTCCGGAGCAGGGCGCTGAACGCGCCGAAGTAGCTGGGCGCCCGGGCAAGGCGGCGGGACGCGCCTGGCGCCACGCCGAGGGCCGCCAGGCTGTAGCCGATGAAGGGCTCCGGCGCCCCGTGGGCGTCCAGGCCGCGCTCCTCGAGCTCGGCGAAGAGCGAGCTCGGCCGCGGCGCCCAGAAGACGAACCGCCAGCCAAGCTCCTCGAGGGCGGGAGCGGCCCGCAGGAGCGACGTCGTGGCCCCGCCCATCGTCTGTCCGTGGAGGACGGCGAGAACCGTCCCGGCGCGACTTCTCACGCGACGCCCCAGGGCGCGCTGCCGGCTTCCAGGGCCTGGCGATAGGCGGCATAGGCGCCGGCCGCGATCGCCCGTCGGGCGCCGGCCACGAGCCGTTCGAGGTAGGTGAGGTTGTGGAGGGCGAGGAGACGCACGGCGGTGAGCTCCTGGACCCGGCACAGGTAGTGGATGTAGGCGCGGTCGTGCTGCGTGCAGGCCAGACAGGGACAGCCCGACACGAGGGGCTCGGCCTCCTCGGCCAGCGCCGCGTTGCGAACGTCGAAGCGGTACCGCGACTCCGGCAGCGGCGCGAGCGCCATTCCGTGGCGAGCCAGGCGCGTCGGCACGGCGCAGTCGAAGAGGTCAACGCCGCGGCCGATGCCCTCGAGGAGGTCGTCCGGCTCGCCGATCCCGAGCAGGTGCTTCGGCGAGTCAACCGGAAGCAGCGGCATCGTCAGGGCCAGCACCCCGTGCATCTCCTCCTTGTCGCGTCCGAGCGTCCCGCCGATCGCCAGGCCGTCGACCGCCGCGGCCGCGACGCGCTCCGCCGACGCTCGCCGCAGCTCCTCGTGGACGCCGCCCTGCACGATGCCGAAGACCGCCTGCGCCGGCGGCCCGTTGGCCTCGTGCCAGGCAAGGCAGCGATCGAGCCAGCGGTGCGTGCGCTCGGTGGAGCGTGCGGTGTACTCGTACTCGGCGTGGTAGGGCGTGCACTCGTCGAAGACGAGGGCGATGTCGGAGGCGAGCGCCGCCTGCACGGCCATCGACTCCTCGGGACCCATGAAGCGCTCCGAGCCGTCGATGTACGAGCGGAACCGCACGCCGCGCTCGGAGATCTCGAGCACCTTGCCGCTGGAGCGAGCCCCCCGCCCGCGCCCCTTCACCTCGTCGGCCACATTGCCGTGGGCCAGGGAGAAGACCTGGAAGCCGCCGGAGTCGGTGATCACGGCTCCGGTCCAGCCCATGAACTTCCGCAGGCCACCGAGCCGGGCGATCCGCCCGTCACCCGGCGCGAGGAACAGGTGGAAGGTGTTGCCCAGGACCATCTGGAAGCCCAGCGCGCCGACGTCGGCGGCGGTCAGCGCGCGGACGCTCCCACGCGTTGCCAGCGGGACGAACGCGGGCGTCTCCACGTCTGCTCCCCCAAGTCGGAGCAGCCCGGTCCGTGCGGCGCCGTCGCGCGAGGTGATCTCGAAGGCGAGACGGTCGGGATCGGTGCGCACGCGCGAAGGCTACGAGCCGGGCGAGCTGACCAGCGGCCTGCCGGTCATCGCGGCGGGCTGCTCGATCCCGAGCATTCGCAGGATCGTCGGGGCGACATCGGCCAGGATGCCCTCCTCGAAGGCCAGGCCCGCGACCGTGACGATCGCGGGCACCGGGTTTGTCGAGTGGGCGGTGTTCGGCGAGCCGTCGGGCTCCAGCATCTGCTCCGCGTTGCCGTGGTCGGCGGTGATCAGGCAGGCGCCGCCGCTCGCGTGGACTGTCGCGAGCACCTCCGCGAGAGCGCCATCGACAGCCTCGATGGCGCTGACGGCCGCCGGGATCCTGCCCGTGTGGCCGACCATGTCGGCGTTTGCGAAGTTGATGATCCCGAACCGCGGCGACGACGCTTGCCACCCGTCCTGAAATGCCGCGGCGGCCGCCGCGGCGCTCATCTCAGGCTTGTGGTCATAGGTCGGCACGTCCCGTGGCGAGTCGACCAGGCGCCGCTCCTCCCCTTCCCACTCAGCCTCGCGCCCGCCGTTGAAGAAGTAGGTGACGTGCGCGTACTTCTCGGTCTCGGCGACGTGGAGCTGGCGGGCGCCCGCCTCCGAGAGAACCTCGGCCAGGGTCGTCTGCGGCGACTGCGGCTCGAACCCGACCGGGTAAGGCCAGCCCTCGCGAAACTGCGTGAGCGTCGTCAGGTGCACGCTCGGTGCCGGGTCGCGCTCGAACTCGGAGAAGCTCTCTTCGCCGAGCGCCATCACGAGCTCCCGGCCACGATCCGGCCGGAAGTTGAAGTGGATGACGGCGTCGCCGTCGGCGACCCCGTCGTAGTCGCCGATGACGGTTGGGAGGACGAACTCGTCGGTCTCGCCGCGTTCGCGGGCCGCGTCGATGGCCTCCAGGGCGCTCGGCGCGCGTTCACCGCGGCCACCGACGATCGCGTCGTAGGCCAGCTTGACGCGCTCCCAGCGCCGGTCCCGGTCCATGGCGTAGTAGCGACCGCCCACGGTTCCGACGCGTCCCGCGCGGTGTAACCAGCGCTCGACCTGCTCGAGGTAGGCGGGCGAGGACTCCGGCAGCGTGTCGCGTCCATCGGTGAAGACATGCACGACGAGGTCGGGCACGCCCTGCGCCGCCGCGAGCTCGACCAGCGCCTCCAGGTGCTCGAACCCCGAGTGGACGCCGCCGTCGGAGACGAGTCCCATCAGGTGGAGGCGCCCACGCGGGCCGCTGCGGGCCGCTGCGCAGGCTGCCAGCAACGCCTCGTTCTCGAAGAACGTGCCGTCGGCGATCGCCGCGTCGATCCGTGCGAGGTCCTGCATGACGACAGCGCCGGCGCCGAGGTTCATGTGGCCGACCTCCGAGTTCCCCATCTGGCCCTCCGGGAGGCCCACGTCGAGCCCGGACGTGCGCAGCGTGGTGTGCGGATAGGCGTTCCAGAGCTCGTCGAAGGTCGGCGTTGAAGCCTGGCTGACCGCGTTCCCGGCCCCGGGCGGCGCCATCCCCCACCCGTCGAGGACCACCAGCGCAACGGCAGGGACGGGCAGGCCCTCCGGGCCGGGCGGCAGGCTCATGAAGCTGCCGCTTGGGCGATTGCGGCGAAGTCCGCCGGGTCGAGGGATGCGCCGCCGACAAGCGCGCCGTCGACGTCGGCCTCCGCCAGGAGCTCCGCCGCGTTCGCGGGCTTCACGGAGCCGCCGTAGAGGATGCGCGCAGTCGCGGCGCCGTCGGCGTCGATGCGCGCCAGGAGGGCACGGACGAACGCGACGGCGTCCTGGGCCTGTCCCGGGGT
>JAWVFM010000301.1:0-9269 GCA_033856015.1 Solirubrobacterales bacterium | reverse complement strand
CTCGCGGATGAGGCTCATGGGGTGGGCGCCGAGCGTCATCCCGGTCGTTTCGTAGTCGGCGACGGTGAGCTCCCAGCCGCCGAGCTCGCGAAGCCGGGGCGCGAGCGGCGCGTCGAAGGGAAGCGCGCGCTGCTCGCCTGCCTCGACGCGAAGCGCCGGCGCGGAGACTCCCAACCGCCAGAGCGCCGGCCGGCGCGCCCCGGCGGAACCGGCTTCCTCCGCGGTGCTGTCGAGTGAGTCGCATGCACCGGCCCAGGCGAACCGCTCGAGCGCGGCGCGTCCCGCTCCCGAGCGCGCGGCAAGGTCGGCTAGGTCGCGGTAGGCGCCACCGCGCTCGCGCTCGGCAACCAGCGCGGCCGCCTCGTCGTCGCGGACGCCGTTCACGTACCCCAGGCCGACGCGAACCGCCAGCGATGGCTCGACGGCGCACTCCAGAAGGCTCAGGTTGACGTCGGGGCCCAGAACCTGGATGCCCTTTCGCTGCGCCTCGTGGACGAGCGAGTCGGAGGGATAGAAGCCCATCGGCTGCTCGTTGAGGAGCGAGCACAGGAGCTCCGGCATGTAGTGGACCCGAAGCCAGGTCGACTGGTAGGCCAGCAGGCCGAAGGCCGCGGCGTGGGCCTTGGGGAAGCCGAACCCGGAGAACCCTCGCACCTGCTCGAAGACCTGCTCGGCGACGTCCAGCGAGACGCCCTTGCGCACCGCGCCGTCGACGAAGGCGTCGCGATAGGCCAGGATCGCCTCCTCGGAGCGCTTGCGGCTCATCGCCCGGCGCAGGCCCTCGGCCTGGCCCGGGCTGAAGCCCGCGAGTGCCATCGCCACCTGGATCACCTGCTCTTGGAAGACGATCGTCCCCAGGGTGTCCGCAAGGATCGGCTCCAACGAGGGGTGGGCGTATGGGACCTGGAAGCCTGGGTCGCGGCGAAGCGCCTCCCTGCGCTCGAGGTAAGGGTGGACGGCTCCGCCCTGGATCGGCCCCGGGCGGACCAGCGCCACCTGCACGGTGAGGTCCTCGATCGACTTCGGCAGGGTGCGGGTGAGCATCTGCATCTGCGCCCGGCTCTCGATCTGGAAGACGCCGGTGGTGTCCGCCCGCTGGATCGCGGCGTAGACCTCGGGGTCGTCCAGCGGGATCCGCGAGAGGTCGATCGACTCGCCCCGGACCCGGGCGATCTCGTCGTCGGCCCGCTCGACCGCCGAGAGCATTCCCAGCCCCAACAGGTCGATCTTCAGAAAGCCGGCGTCGGCGCAGGAGTCCTTGTCCCACTGGGCGATCCGGCGCCCCGCCATCGCCGCAGGCTGCACGGGGCAGATGTCGATGAGCGGCTGGGTCGCCAGCACCATCCCACCCGGGTGCTGGGAGGCATGGCGAGGAAGGCCCCAGGACTCCCTCGCGAGCGCCGCCAGGGCGCGCCAGCGCCCGGATTTCGCCCGCGCCTTGCCAAGCGCCTCGGCCAGGTCGCGCTCAACCGACTCGGGCCGGTCGTAGACGTCGACGATGCCCGCGGCACGCTCGACCTCTCCCGCCGGGAGCCCGAGGACCTTGCCGAAGTCGCGCACCGCCGAGCGCGAGCGGTAGCAGGCGAAGGCGCACACGAGCGCCGAGCGTTCAGGCCCGTAGCGCTCGTGTATGCGCGGGATCAGCCGCTCGCGGATGTCGCGGGGGAAGTCGAGGTCGATGTCGGGCGCAGCGGATATCTCGTCGTTCAGGAAGCGCCCCAGGAAGAGGCCGCCCTTTACCGGGTCGATGTGCGAGAGCCCCGTCAGGTAGCAGACGATCGAACTGACGCTCGAGCCGCGCCCCCGTCCGGGCGGGAGGAGCATCCGTGCCGAGTCGCGCCCGCGGACCTCAGCCGCCACCTCGCGGGCCAGCTCGAGGATGTCGTGGTGGAGCAGGAAGAAGCCCGAGAGCCTGAGCCTCCGGATCATCTCGAGCTCCTCCTCCAGTCGCCGCTCGGCCTCTGCCCGCTCGGGCATTCCCGCGTAGCGGTGCGCGAGGCGCGCCCTGCAGATCGCGGCCAGCGCCACCTCCGCGCTGGGGTCCTCGCTGCCCGGATAGGTGTAGCCGAGGTCGCTGGTGAGGTCGAAGCGAAGGCGCTCGGCCAGGCGCACGCTCTCGACGACGGCGGCGGGATGCTCTCGGAAGCGCTCCGCCATCGCCGCGGGCGGCGCCATCGCGTTCGAGCGGTTGCCCCGGCGCGCCGGCTCGGTCGACTCGAGCGTCCCGTGAAGGCGCACCGCGACCAGCGCATCCTGGAGCGCCGCCCGTGAGCGGTCGTGCATGTGGACGTTGCCCGTCGCCACGCAGGCGACGCCAAGGCGCTCGGCGAGGCCCTCCAGCCAGCGGTTTCGCGCCCGGTCGTGGCGCCAGAAGGGGCGCTGGAGCTCGACCCGGAAGCGCTCGCGCCCGAAGGCTCCTGCCAGCCGCCGCCCGAGCGCCGCCGCCCGCTCCGGCTCGCTGCGCCCCCAGCGCCCCGCGAGCGCTCCGTCGCCCGCGCAGCCCGAGAGGCAGACGAGGCCCTCGCTTCGCTCCTCGAGCGACTCCAGCGCGAGGACGGGGGGGAGGGGGTCGGAATTGCTCCCGTCGCGGGTGTCCCGGTGCGCCTCGGTGATCAGCCGGCAGAGGTTGCGATAGCCGGTCGCGTTCTCGACGAGGAGGGTGAGGTGAAACGGCGCGGCAGTCGCGACAACGGTCAGCTCCGCGCCGGTGATCGAGCGCAGCCCCTCTTCCCGGCACGACTGCGCCAGCTCCATCGATCCCCAGAGGCCGTCGTGGTCGGTCAGGGCGAGCGACTCGTAGCCGAGCTCCGCCGCCCGCCTCGCAAGCTCGTCGGGAGACGACGCGCCGTCGCCGAACGAGTAGGCGGAGTGGGCATGAAGCTCGGCGTACAAGGGTTCACCTAGGCCCGCTGCTCGAACCACTGCCCGCCCTCGGCCGGCTCGCGGAAGACGACCAGGTTGCGCCCGCTGGCCAGCACCAGCTCGAAGTAGCGGCGGCTGAGCGGTGCGGGCGTCCACCAGCGGTCCTCGACGAGCCACTCCTCGCGAATCGCCTCGACGGCGACCTCGGCGACCTTGACGGGCACCCCCTCGGCGTCGTCCTCGACGGCCACGGGAAGCGGCCAGTACAGACTCACCGTCGGCTCCTCGCCTGCGGCTCCTCGGGGAAGGGCGTGAGGGTCGCGCGGCGCTCGGGAACGCGGGAGCTCGGATCGATCTCGAGCACCCGGAGCACCGCCTCGCGTCCCACCGCCGCGCGGGCCTGGCGGATCGCCTCGCCCAGGCGCTCGCGACGGCGCTCGCCCTCGTCGTCGATCAGAGAGGGCTGCCCGCCGGCGATGGGGCCGAGCGCGAGCGCTCGCAGGATCAGCGAGGCGGCCGGGCTCGGGAGCTCGGCGAGCTTCGGCACCAGGACGAGGCGGATCCGCTCACGGTCGGAGCTGGCCTGCCGCAGCGCGACCTCGGCTCGCCAGCCGCCTCCGCCGGCGAGCCCGGCCGCGAGCCTGAGCTTGCGAATCGCGCGGCCACGGCGTGCCGGGTTGGCGAGGAGGCGATCGACGAGAAGCTCGACGACGCGCTCGAGCTGCTGGCCGGAGGCCGCCTCGTGCAACTCCATCCGCTCCGCGATGTCCTCGCGCGCGGGCCGGGGGCGCAGCGGCTCGTCGACGCCGCGCGCCATCCTCATCGCCACCAGGCCAGGCTCGCCGAAGCGGTCGGCAACGGCGTCGTCGGGAAGCGCCGCAAGCTCGCCGAGCGTGCGGATCCCCAGCCTCTCGAGGGTCTCCGGGACTGTCACCCGCTGCCACTCGCCGGGCAGGCGCTGGTGCAGGAGCCCCACCGGCAGCGGCGCCAGGAAGATGCGTGCCGCTCCCTCGCCGACGACCACGAACCCACCGCGAGCCTTCGCCCCGGCGCCCGGCGTGCGCCGCCGCCGGCCGTGCCGAGCCGGCATCGCGAGCGCGGCTGCGTAGGCGGCGAGCCGGCTGGGCCCGGCGCCCAGCTTGGCGGGCCCTCCGATTGCCCGCAGCGCCCTCCCGAGGACCCCCTCCACGCTTCCGCCCCAGAGGCCGCGCAGCCCGTCGACGGCGAAGAAGGCCTCACCCGCGCGCTGGGACTCGACCGCCGCGCCGATTCCCTCGAGCCGCGAAAGCGCCGCCTCCCACGCCTCCTCGGCGCGCTCCGGGTCGGGGGGGACCAGCACCAGCTTCGGGCAGCGCGCCAGCGCCTCGCCGAGCCCCATCCCGGCGCGGACGCCGAATGCCTCGGCCGCTCCCGAGGTCTCGCCGATCGCCTGCGGGCCGCCGGGCTCGGGCGCGAGAGCCACCGCCTTGCCGACCATCTCGCGCCGGCGCTCGAGCGCCGTCATCAGCGCGAAGCGGGGGATCAGCGCACACGAGATCGGCATACGAACACATGTTCGTATATCTCGCGGCGGATTGCAAGCGCCTTTCGCGCGGCCGGAACCGAGCAAGCGCTCCCGCAATACTGGTTCGGTGCTCGGTCGCGCCCACCACGCCGCCCTCGCCGCAACGCTTTCCCTGCTCGTCGTCGGCCTCGCGGCCTGCGGCGGCAGCGGCGGCTCGAGCTCGAGCTCGTCCTCCGCAGCTGCCGGCGTCACCACGGTCCCCGGGGGCGCCAAGACCGGCGACGTCGCCGTGATCGAAGGCTGGGTCACCGCGCTCGACCGCGGCGACATCGCTGCCGCCGCCGGCTACTTCGCCGTCCCGAGCGTGGCCGAGAACGGGCCGCTGCTCCTGCACATCCACGACGTCGGCCAGGCCCGCGCCTTCAACACGTCGCTTCCCTGCGGGGCGCACGTCATACGCGCCGTGAGCGTGGGCCGCTTCACCACCGCGACCTTTCGCCTGAGCGAGCGCCGCGGTCCCGGCGCCGGCTGTGGGCCCGGCACCGGCGGCACGGCGCAGACGTCATTCGTGATCCGCGGCGGCAAGATCGCCGAGTGGCGCCGCGTCGGCGCCGGCGGCGCCGGCCAGGGCGCGCCCTCGCAGTCCGCCTGACCGCGGCCCTATCCGGGAGTCGCCGTCTGGAGCGCGATCGCCCGGCGGGGCACCGGCGAGGACTGGACGATCGACGTCGTCGTCTGGCCGAGCGCGGCGAAGCGATCGATCAGCTCCTCGAGGTGCTCCACGTCGCGGATGTGCGCCTTCATGAAGTAGCAGTCCTCACCCGTGATCCGGTGACACTCGACCACCTCTGGCGCCGCCCGGGCCGCCTCGGCGACGTTCTTCAGCTGGCCAGGTGCCGGGCGGATGCGGACGATGGCGCTCAGGGCAAGGCCGAGCGCGCGCGGCGCGAGCTCCGCGTGGTAGCCGGTGATCACGCCGGCGTCCTGCAGACGGGCGAGCCGCTCGCCGACGGCAGGCGGCGAGAGCCCGACCCTGCGGCCGAGCTCGGCGACCGAAAGGCGGCCGTCGTCCTGGAGCTCGGCGAGCATGCGCAGCCCGATCGGGTCGAGTGACGTATCGTCGGCCATCAGCCGATCATACCGTGGATACGAAAAGCAATACGTGAAAACGCCGCACTCAGACCATATACAGGCGGCATTTCACATGGCAATCTTCGGTAGGTGCTAAGCGATCTGCGCGCGCGGGCGGCGGCTCCCCCTCCGCACGCCTACTTCGTCGTCAGCGCGGTCTTCCACTACCTCGGGCCGGCGTTCGCCGTCCTCCTCTTCGCGCGGGCCGGCGTTCTGGGCGTGGCCTGGCTGCGGATCGCGTCGGCCGCCGCGATCTTCGCGATCTGGCGCCGCCCCTGGCGTCTCCTGGCCGAGCTCGACGGCGGCGGGCGACGCCTGCTCGTCGCGTGGGGCGCGGTGCTGGCCGTGATGAACGCCTGCTTCTACGAGGCGATCGACCGGCTGCCTCTGGGCGCCGTGGCGGCAATCGAGTTCCTGCCCGTGATCGCCCTGGCCGCGATCGGCGTCCGCAGCCGCCGCAACGCAGGCGCCCTGTTCCTCGCGGTGGCCGGGGTCTACCTGCTCACCGACATCCACCTGCGAGCGGAGCCGCTCGGGATCGCGTTCGCGTTCGCGAACGCCGCGCTCTTCGCGAGCTACATCGTCCTGGCCCACCGCGTCGCGCGTGATGAGCGCATGAAGGGCATCGACGGGCTCGGGGCGTCGATGCTCGTCGCCGCCGTGGCCGTGACGCCCCTGGGGGCCTGGCAGGTTGTCCCGATCCTGTCGGATCCGGTGGCCATCCTCGCCGGAGTCGGCGTCGGCCTGTGCTCATCCGTGATCCCGTACGTCGCCGACCAGCTGGCGATGAGCCGCCTGCCACGCGCCACCTATGCTCTGATGGTCTCGCTGCTGCCGGCGACCGCGACGGTCGTCGGCATCGTCATCCTCGCGCAGGTCCCCTCGCCTGTCGAGGTCGCCGCGGTGCTGCTGGTCATCGCGGGCGTGGCGGTCCACCGGTCGCCCACCGAGCCACCGCTCAGCGCCGCTCGACCTCCGCGACCAGCTCCTCGAGCTCGTCAGGAAGGGTCGAGAGGTCGGGCAGCTCCGCTGCCGCGGTTGGGCTCGGAGGCTCGCCGAGCCGGTTGATCCAGACACACGGCATGCTCATCCTGGCGGCCGGCTCAACGTCGTGAAACAGGCTGGCCGCCACGTGGACGTGCCGCGTGGCATCCGCGCCGGTCGCCGCGAAGAACGCCTCCCAGTGGCCCGGCGCCGGCTTGTACGAGCGAATCTCCGATGCGACGACCGCAAGCTCGAACGGCACGCCGATGCTCGCCATCGACGCGTCGATGAACTCCCGGTCGGTGTTCGAGAGGATCGCGAGCTTCCAGCCGCGCCGGCGAAGCTCCGTTAGCGCGGCCGGTACCTCCTCGAACACCGGCCAGCTCGGGAGCGAGCGACCGAGGGCGTCGGCGTCGGCCTCGGGCAGCTCGAGCCCCGCAGCCTTGGCCGTGCGCCGCAGGGTGGTCTCCATGACCTGCCGGTAGGGGGCGCTCGGGGCCGCGGCTTCGACCACCGGCTCGATCTCGTGGTATCGGGCGAGCAATGCTCCATCGGTGTCGCCGCCGAACAGACGCTCGAGCTCGCGGCCCATCCCCCCGTACCAGTCGACGAGGGTTCCGTAACAGTCGAACGTCGCCCAGCGCGGGCGCGGCGGGAGCTTTGCCATCGACCGCATGATGACGATCGCCTCGGCCCAATCATCGGCCCCGGCCCGACACGATAGGCTGGGCCCGAACCGGGAGACAGGTCCCGGAGAGAGAGGTCTAGGAGGAGGAACCAGTGTTCACGAAAGCTTTCTCAAGCTGCTTGGTTGCAGCTGCGGTTGTGGCGTTGGGAGCATGCGGAAGCAGCTCCAGCAGCAGCAGCAGCACCAGCGGCGGTACGTCGACCGGGGGCACGGTCGACATCTATTCGAGCTTGCCGCTCCAGGGTGCGTCGAGCGCTCAGACGAAGCCGATGGTCAACGGCATCAAGCTTGCGCTCGATGAGGCCCAGAACAAGGCGGGTCAGTTCAGCGTGAACTACCAGTCGCTCGACGACTCCACCGCACAGGCCGGCCAGTGGGATCCGGGCGCAGCCGCGGCGGACGCCCGCAAGGCGGCCTCCGACCCGAACGCCGTTTACTACATCGGCGAGTTCAACTCCGGGGCCAGCGAGGTCACGATTCCGATCCTCAACAACGCGGGAATCCCGCAGGTGAGCCCCGCGAACACCTACGTCGGCCTCACCACGAATGAGCCCGGAAGCGCTCCCGGGGAGCCCGACAAGTACTACCCGACGGGCAACCGCACGTACCTGCGGATCGTCCCGCGCGACTCGATTCAGGCTGCAGCCGATCTCGAGGCCATGAAGGCCGCGGGCTGCACCAAGGTCGCCGTCGCGAACGACAAGGAGGCCTACGGCGCCGGCTTGGCGGCGCTGCTCGAGCTGGAGAAGGGCAACTACGGAGTCACGATCACCTCCAACACGGGGATCGATCCGAAGCAGCCCAACTTCCGGAGCTACGCCTCGACCATTCAGAGCCAAGGAGCGGATTGCTTCTTCTTCGCAGGCATCGTGTCGAACGGCGCTGTGCAGATTGCGAAGGACGTGAACGCGGCCCTGCCGAACGCTCAGATATTCGGCGGCGACGGCGTCTGCACCGGCTCGTACACCAACGCGAAGGAGGGTGGCGTCCCGGCGAGCATCGATCCATTGATGCAGTGCACCGTCGCAACGCTCGACCTGGCTGCCTACCCCGGCGGCAAGGACTTCCTTGCGAAGTACAAGGCGAAGTACGGCTCCGCCAACCCGGACCCATACGCGATCTACGGCTACGAGGCCATGAAGCTCGGTCTCGACACCATCGCGGGCCTGGGAAGCCAGGGCAGCGACAAGGCCGCGGTGCTGAAGGCGCTGTTCGCGACCAAGAACCGCAAGTCGGTCCTCGGCACGTACGGATTCGACGCCAACGGCGACACGACGTTGAAGTCGTACGGCCTCTACAAGGTCGGCTCCGACGGGAACCCCGTCTTCTTCAAGACGTTGACCCCGTCGAAGACGAGCTGAGCGAGGTAGGAACGGTCTGAGGAGGAGGGGGAGGACGCTCCGGCGTTCTCCCCCCGACCTCTCTCTACCAAAGGACACCACAGGGACGTGGAGGCAAGGACGTTGGCCGCGAGGGGCTCCCCGGCGACGCCGCGGCCGATCGCGGCGCTGCGGCGTGCGGCCACCGGCTGGGGCTTGATTGCCGCCCTGGCCGCGATGCCGATCTTCTACGGCATCAAGGACCTCTCATCCGGATACCAGGTGGGGCTCGCCGCCAACGGGCATCCCATCATCAACCACGACCTGACGAAGCTCGGGGAAAACCTCGTCCAGGGCGTCTCGAACGGCGCGATCTGGGCGCTGATCGCGATCGGCTACACGCTGGTCTACGGGATCATCGAGCTGATCAACTTCGCCCACGGGGACGTGTTCATGATCGGCTCGTTTGTCTCCGTCGGGCTCTGGGGGACGTTCGGGCTGACCCTTGCCACGGGCCCCCTCGGCCTGGTCGGCGGACTACTCGTGACCCTGATCGTCACGATGCTGATCTCCGGGAGCATGAACGTGTTGATCGAGCGCGTGGCCTACCGGCCGCTGCGAAACGCGCCGAAGCTCGCGCCGCTGATCACCGCCGTCGGCTTCTCGTTCATCCTGCAGAACGTCGGCCTGCTGTGGCGCGGCGGCTCGCAGCAGAGCATCGACGACCTCATCAACTCCCAGAAGGAGCTCGTCAACGTCGTCGGGATCAGCATCACCAACG
>JAWVFM010000300.1:0-5272 GCA_033856015.1 Solirubrobacterales bacterium | reverse complement strand
AATCGGTGGCATCGACGCGGACAATGTGGACGAGGTGGCCGCCGCTGGTGCCCGGCGAGTGGTCGTGGTCCGGGCGATTCGCGATGCCTCCGACCCGGCGGCGGTTACGGCCCGTCTGCGCGGCGCCATGGCGCCCGCGGGGGCCGTGGTGTCGTAGTGGCGAACCGCGAGCAGAAGCGCGCCGATCGCCAGAAGCGCAAGGCCCGGGGGGCCCAGCGGCGTGAGGAGCTGGCCGCGCGCTCCGAGGCCAGGAACCAGGCCGTGCGCGAGCAGCTCGAGCCGCTGGCGGAGGACGAGCGCCCGACCGTGGTGACCATCGGCGCCGCGATCGCGGGGGCGATCGCCCTCGCCGTGGTGGTCGCCTACGTGGCGGGCGCGCAGGTCAACGGCAAGCGTCCGGCGGTGCTTCAGGTGATCACCCCGGCCTTCCTGATGGGCATGGCCTCGTACGGGATGTGGCGGGCGCGCTACTGGGCGGTGCTCGGCTTCGAGGTCGTTCTGGCCTTTCTCATCCTCGCGGCGGCGATCGGGCTCGTCGGCGCGACAAGCGCGGTTCAGGTCCTCGGGAACGTCGTCCTGATCGCGATCTCGGGCGCGCTCTTCTACTTCATGATCAAGGCGATGGCGCGCATCCAGATGCCCGAGCGCCCGACCCGCCCGCCGCTCTAGACCGGCCGGCGGGCAGCCATCGGCCGTCATATAAAGTCGGCCGCATGGCTGATCCCTTCGACGTCATCGTCATCGGCGGCGGGCCCGGCGGCTACGTCGCCGCGATTCGCGCGGCCCAGCTGGGACAGCGCACCGCCGTGGTCGAGAAGGACAAGCCGGGCGGGCGCTGCCTCAACTACGCCTGCATTCCCGCGAAGACCATCCTGCGGACGGCCGAGCTCTTCGACGAGGTCGCCAACAGCGGCGCCGAGCTGGGGATCAAGGTCGCCAAGCCCACCATCGACTGGAAGGCGCTGGGCGCGCGCCGCGCGAGCGTCAGCGAAACCCTCTCGGGCGGGGTGAAGATGCTCTGGGACAAGAACAAGGTCTCGATGATCGAGGGCGAGGGCTCGCTCACGGCCGACGGCAACGTCAAGGTCGGCGACGAGACCCACGAGGCCAAGTCCGTGATCATCGCCACCGGCTCCGTGGCGATGCCGATCCCCGGAGTCGAGTTCGGCGGACGCATCGTCGATACCTGGGGCGCGTGGTCCCTCCCTGCGATGCCGAAGTCCATCGCGGTGGTCGGCGCCGGCGCGTCGGGCGCTGAGATCGCCTCCGCGTACGGGCGCTTCGGCGTCGAGGTGCTGCTGGTCGAGATGCTCGACCAGATCCTTCCCGCCGAGGACAAGGACATCGTCCGCGTCGTCGAGCGCGCCTTCAAGAAGCAGAACATCACCGTGGCCACCGGCTCTCCCGTCGAGAACGTCGAGGACACCGGCAAGGCGGTCAAGTTCACCTACGGCGAGCAGTCCGCCGAGGTCGACTATCTCTGCATCGCCGGCGGGCGAAAGCCGGACACCGACGTGCTGAACCTCGGCGAGACCGGCATCGAGACCGAGGACAACGGCAAGGTCAAGATCGACGCCTACCAGCGGACCACGAACCCGAAGGTCTTCGCGATCGGCGACCTGGTCCGCGGCCCGGCCCTCGCCCACAAGGCCTCCGAGGAAGGGGTCGTGGCGGCCGAGACCATCGCCGGCGCCGAGACCCACCCGGTCAAGGTCGAGCAGATCCCAGGCGCCACGTTCTGCCATCCGCAGGTCGCGAGCGTCGGTCTCACGGAGGCGCAGGCCAAGGAGGCCGGCCACGACGTGAAGGTCGGCAAGTTCAAGCTGGGCGGCGCGGGCGCGTCCGTGGTCTACGACGACCGCGACGGCCTCGTGAAGATCGTCGCCGACTCCGAGTACGGCGAGATCCTGGGCGCCCACATCGTCGGCAACCGCGCCTGCGACATGATCCCGGAGCTCGTCAACGTGGTCGCCCTCGAGGGCGGCTACCAGGAGCTCGCGCGGATCATCCACCCCCACCCGACGATGTCCGAGGCCATTCTCGACGCAGCGCGCGCCGTGGACGGCTGGGCCACGCACGCCTAGCGCGCTAACATATCTATATGGATATGCTGCTCGGCGCGGCGGACATCGGTCCGGCCCTGCGGGCCGCTCGGCGGCGCGCGGGGCTGAGTCAAGCTGAGCTCGGCCGGCGGACCGGAACCTCGCAGGCGACGATCTCGGCCTACGAGAACGGTCGCAAGGAGCCGTCGACCAGCACACTCAGCCGCCTGCTCGCGAGCTCCGGCGCTCGCCTCGTGGTGGCTTCGGACGCCGCGCCGATCCTCTCGCCCTCGCACCACCAGCACGTGCGGACCGCGCGGGGGCTGGCGGACGTCCTGGCGTTGGCCGAGACGCTCCCCAGCCGGCAGGAGCGGACCCTCCGTTTCCCCCGGCTTCCAGGCGGCGGGTCGGCGACATGACCCTCGCGGAACGGATCGTCGCGGTTCACGAGGCCCTCGAACGAGCCGGGATACCGCACGCGATCGGAGGCGCTATCGCGCTCGCGTACTGGACGCTCGATCCGCGCGGCACTGGGGACATCGACGTCAACGTATTCGTACCCAACTCGGACCCCGCCGCGGCACTCGCAGCGCTGCCGCCCGGCGTAGATCAACCGGATGGGACGACTGACGCGGTCATTCGCGACGGGCAGGTTCGCCTGTGGTGGGACGAGACGCCGGTCGACCTCTTCTTCTCCAACGTTCCGTTGCACGAGCGAGCGGCTGAGGCCGCCAGGACGGTGCCCTTCGAGGGCATAGAGCTACCGGTCCTCGGCCCCACGGAGCTCGCGATCTTCAAGGCGATGTTCGACCGCACCCGCGACTGGGCGGACATCGAGGCGATGCTCGCGGCGGAAACGCTCGACGTCGAGGCGGTACGAATGGGCCTCACCGAGATGGTCGGGGACGATGACCCTCGCCTTGCGCGGCTCGCGGATTCCGTGAGCCGTGCCGTCCCGCCAGGGAGCGAGATGTGAGGCCAAGCGCCGGCCCTCGATAGGCTCGCTTCCGGTGGACATCGACGCTGTCGAGACGGAGGAGTGGCTTGAGGCCCTGGACGCCGTCGTGGAGAACGACGGGCCGCGCCGGGCGCACGATCTTGTCGAGCGGGTCGTCGAGCGGGCTCGCCTGCGCGGCGCCGCGATCGAGTACGTCGGCCCGACTCCCTACGTCAACACCATCCACCGCGAGGACGAGCCGCCGCTCCCCGGCGATCCGGCCATGGAGCGACGTGTCCGGTCGCTGATCCGCTGGAACGCGATCGCGATGGTGCTGCGCGCCAACAAGGAGTCCTCGGAGCTCGGCGGCCACATCGCGAGCTTTCAGTCGGCGGCACTCCTCTACGAAATCGGCTTCAACCACTTCTGGCATGCGCCGTCACGCGACCACGGCGGCGACCTCGTCTACATCCAGGGCCACTCCTCGCCCGGCATCTACGCGCGGGCGTACCTCGAGGGGCGGATCACGGAGGAGGAGCTCGAGGGGTTCCGCCAGGAGGTCTCGCACCCGGGCGGCCTCGCCTCCTACCCGCACCCCTGGCTGATGCCGGACTTCTGGCAGTTCCCGACCGTCTCAATGGGGCTCGGGCCGATCATGGCCATCTACCAGGCGCGCTTCATGCGCTACCTGACCGACCGCGAAGTCGCCGACACGTCCAAGCGCAAGGTCTGGGCCTTCCTGGGCGACGGCGAGACCGACGAGCCCGAGTCGCTGGGCGCGATCGCGCTGGCCGGGCGGGAGAAGCTCTCGAACCTGGTGTTCGTCGTCAACTGCAACCTGCAGCGCCTCGACGGCCCTGTGCACGGCAACGGCAAGATCATCCAGGAGCTGGAGACCATCTTCCGCGGCGCCGGGTGGAACGTCATCAAGGTCATCTGGGGCGACCGCTGGGACCCCCTGCTCGAGGCCGACACCGACGGTCTGCTCGTGCGCCGCATGGAGGAGGCGGTCGACGGCGAGTACCAGGTCTACAAGGCACGCGACGGGAAGTTCGTGCGCGAGCACTTCTTCGGGAAGTACCCCGAGCTCCTCGAGCGCGTGAGCGACATGAGCGTCGCCGACATCTGGGCGCTCAACCGCGGCGGCCACGACGCGAAGAAGGTCTACGCCGCCTACGCCGCCGCCCAGGGTGCGCAGCTGCGCCCGACCGTGATCCTGGCCAAGACCATCAAGGGCTACGGCATGGGCGTGGCCGGCGAGGGCCAGAACATCACCCATCAGCAGAAGAAGATGAACGAGGAGGCGCTGCGCGCCTTCCGCGACCGCTTCGAGCTGGACATCTCCGACGAGGAGGTCGCCGACGTCTCGTTTCACAGGCCGGCCGAGGACTCCCCCGAGCTCCGCTACCTGCGCGAGCGCCGCGAGGCGCTCGGCGGCTACCTGCCGGCACGCCGCGGCAAGGTCGAGACGGCGCTCCCCGTGCCCGAGCTCGAGATCTTCTCCTCCCAGCTCGAGGGCACCGACGAGCGCGAGGTCTCGACGATGATGGCGTTCGTTCGCATTCTCGCCGCGCTGCTTCGCGACAAGGACCTCAGCCCGCGCATCGTCCCGATCATCCCCGACGAGTCGCGGACCTTCGGCATGGAGGGGATGTTCCGCCAGCTGGGCATCTACTCGCACGTCGGCCAGCTCTACGAGCCCGAGGACGCCGAGCAACTCATGGTCTACCGCGAGGACCGCAAGGGGCAGGTGCTTCAGGAGGGCATCACGGAGGCCGGCGCGTTCTCCTCGTGGATCGCCGCCGCCACCTCCTACTCCAACCATGGAGTGCAGATGGTCCCGTTCTACGCCTTCTACTCGATGTTCGGCTTCCAGCGCATCGGCGACCTGGCGTGGGCCGCCGGCGACAACCGGGCTCGCGGCTTCCTGATCGGCGGGACGGCGGGCCGTACGACGCTGAACGGCGAAGGGCTCCAGCACGAGGACGGCCACAGCCACGTGCTCGCGTCGACGATCCCGAACTGCGTCGCCTACGACCCGGCCTACGCGTACGAGCTCGCGGTGATCGTCCACGACGGCCTGCGGCGGATGATCGCGGAGCAGGAGGACGTCTTCTTCTACCTGACGATCATGAACGAGAACTACCGCCACCCGCCGCTGCCGGAGGGCGCCGAGGAGGGAATTCTCCGCGGCATGCACCGGGTTCGCGAGATCGACGGAGCGAAGGTGCGGCTGCTCGGCTCCGGAACGATCCTCCGCGAGGTGCTGGCCGCGGCGGACCTGCTCGGCAAG
>JAWVFM010000299.1:0-7200 GCA_033856015.1 Solirubrobacterales bacterium | reverse complement strand
CTCGTCCAGGCGGCCGTGGAGTTCTGCGAGCTGATGGAGTCGCTCGACTTCGAGAACTTCAAGGTCTCGATCAAGTCGACCAACGTGCCCAACACGATCGCCGCCAACCGGCTGCTCTCCGAGAAGGTGCCCTACCCGCTCCACCTGGGGATCACGGAGGCGGGCACGAAGTGGTCCGGCTCGCTGAAGTCCGCGGTCGGCCTCGGCACGCTCCTCGCCGACGGCGTCGGCGACACGATCCGCATCAGCCTCTCGACGTTCCACGCCGAGGAGGAGGTGAAGGTCGCCTGGGAGATCCTCAAGGCCCTGCAGCTGCGCGAGCGCGGCCCGGTGCTGATCGCCTGCCCCACGTGCGGGCGCCTGCAGTTCGACATGGACACGGTGGTCGCGGAGATCGAGCAGCGCCTGGAGCGCTACGACGAGCCGGTGGAGGTGGCGGTGCTCGGCTGCGCCGTCAACGGCATCGGCGAGGCCTCGCACGCCGACTTCGGCATCGCCGGAGCGAAGAACGAGGGGCTCATCTTCGCCCATGGAAAGCCGCTGCGGAAGGTTCCGCAGGAGCAGCTCGTCGACACCCTCTTCGCCGAGATCGACCGCTCGCTCGACCGCGGCAAGGTCGAGTTCGACGAGCGGGAGGCGGCCGAGGGGGCCGAGTGGCTGGCCAAGATCGAGGCCGAGAACGCGGACGAGCTGACGCCGGAGCGGATCGCCGCCATGGAGGCCGCCGCGGCCAAGGAGGCAGGCGAGGACGTGACGGCGGAGCCGTTCCTGAAGCCCGTCAAGGGCCGCAAGGTCGAGCTCGACGAGGAAGCGTCGCCGACCGTAAGCCGCCGCTTCACCCGCGCCTAGGCGGGCGCGGCCTGCTAGCGGCGGCGCGAGCCGCCGGAGAGCATGCGGACGATGATCAGGAGCAGGGCCGAGCCGGCGATGGCCACGAGCCACGTCTCGAGGTCGAAGAAATGCCTGAGCTTGCCGATCCCCAGCCGCGTCGCCAGGTAGCCGCCGATCAGGGCGCCCAGGATCCCAATCGCCGTCGAGCCCACGCAGCCGCGCGGCTCAGCGTGGCCGGGCACGAGCGCCTGCGCGATCGTGCCGGCGAAGAGCCCGAGGAGGATCCAGGCGAGAAAGCCCACGCCGCGGACGCTAGCGGCTCAGGACGTAGCGACGCCGCTGTCCTGCCTAGTTATCGCTATGCGAGCACAGGGCAGGATGGTCGACGGACTCAGGCCGCGGCCTGATCCGCGAGCGCCGGGGCGACGCAGGCCGCACCCTCGGAGAAGCCCTGGGGCTCGATGCCGACCGCGTGGTTGAAGCGGGCGCGGAAGTTCTCCGTCGCGATCGCGCTGGTGAGCTCGACGATCTGGGCGTCGTCGAGCTCGGCGCGCAGGCGCGAGAACAGCTCGTCGCCGACCTCGGCCGGGGTTCGGGACATCGCGGTCGCGTAGTCGAGAACGAGCTTGTCGAGGTCGGAGAAGGCGTCGCTCTCCTGGTAGCGGGCGAGCTGCTGGATCTCGTGCTCGGAGAGCCAGTCGCCGCGGCGGGCGAGGTGGGATCCGAAGTCCATGCACCACTCGCAGCCGACGACGGCGGAGGCGCGGAGCTCCCCGAGCGCCTTCAGCCGCTCCGGGACGCGATGCGAGCTCTCGAGAGCGAGCTCGAGAGCTCCGTAGCCGGCGGCCAGCTTGCGATGGTGGGCGAACGCGTCGAGCGGGCGCACGTCGCCGCCGTAACGGCGCCGCGCGTAGATGCGGCCGAAGAAGGTGAGCGGGCCGCCCGGAGGCGGGCCGAGCCGCGAGCCGCTGCCCGCGACGGCCGTCAGGTCCGGCCTGCCGGGGCCCGGCAGGCGGGACAGGCCGAGAAGCAGGATCGCGCCGAGAGCCGACGAGCCCAGCAGGAAGCCGTTGACGACCTGGGCACCAGGGCTGAGCACGCTGTCGTTGGCGAGGTGGAAGATGAAGTGCGGCACCGCGTAGACGAGGTAGGCGACGAGCGCGACCTGGATCAGGAGCCGTTCTCCGAACCACCCGGCAATGAGCAGGAGCGCGCCGATCGCGAGGAAGGTCGCGCCGACGTCGGTGGTCAGGTGGCTGTCGTAGCCACCGTACGCCGGCAGCCAGTGCTGACCGGCGACCACGGGGAAGCTGTCGAAGAACCCGCGGGGCCAGAACAGGGCCCAGACTCCGAGGACCACCTGAGGGACGCCGAGCGAGGCGGTGCCGGCTCTGAGCGTCCCGGCACGGGGGAGAGCGGTGTTGCTGGAAGCTGCCATTGACGATCCTCCTCAGTTACCGAATGAGCGTTCGGTTGCAATCGCGGAGAGCTTACCGAATTAGTATTCGGTAAGTGCCGGACGCCGTGAAACCCAAGGGCCGTCGTCGCCTGAGCGCCGCCGAGCGACGCGAGCGCATTCTCGCCGCGGCCACCGAGGTGTTCGCGGAGCACGGCTACGCGGACGCGTCGATGGGGGAGATCGCACAACGGGCGGGGGTGGTTGCCTCGGTCATCTATGACCACTTCGCGTCGAAGCGGGATCTTCATCTGTACCTGTTGGAGCATCACGGCCAGGCTCTGATCGAACGCTCCATCCACGCGGTGACCCCGGGCAGTCCTGAGGAGATGCTCCGCGAGAGCATCGGCCTGTTCTTTCGCCTGGTCGAGGAGGACCCGTTCGCGTGGCGCTTTCTGTTCCGCGATCCCCCGGCCGACCCGAAGGTCGCCGCGGTCTGGCGGCGAATCCACGACGCGGCAACGGCCGGGATTGCCGAGCTGACCGAGCTCGCGACGCCGGGCATCGAGTTGATCGGAGGCATCGAACGCTCGACCGCAGCGGTGATGATCGCCCGCGCGTCGCAGGCCGCGACCAATGGTCTTGTCGACTGGTGGTTCGAACACCGCGAGGTATCTCGAGAGCGGGTCACCGCGCTGGCCGTCGCGATCCTCTGGGACGGCTTCGGGCGGCTGCTCGAGCAGGCGAGGGCCGAGCTCAGCCCTTGATCCTGAACTTCTTCTTCGCCGGACTCGGGTCGATGCCGCCGGCGGAGCTCTTCGCCTCGACCTTGAAAGTGTGTTTGCCCTTCTTCAGGTGCTTGTAGGTCCTGGGCGTATGACAGGGCCCGTAGGGCTTGTGGTCGAGCTTGCAGAGGAAGCTCGACCCGGCCTCGTTCGAGGAGAACTTGAAGGTGGCGCTCCGCTTGACGCTCTTGATCTTCGCCGAGTTGAGTCTGGTCTTGGGAGGCGTTTCGAACGCGGTGATCGAGTTGGCGTTGGCGGAGGCCGCGTAGACGCTCTGACTGTCGGGACTCACGGCGACGCCGATGGCTCCGTCGAGGGAGTTGTGGGCTGGAGTCGTGCAGCCGTGCTGACCGGCGTCCGCGACGCAGTCCTCGTGGGTGAGCGAGCCGTCGGCGGCGCGGTCGAAGCGCGAGATCGAGTTTCCGGTGACCGAGGCGACGTAGAGGCTCTTTTTGTCCGCGCTGACGGCGATGCTCGCGGCGGCTCCGAGTGAGTTGTGTCCGGGTGCCGTGCATCCGTGCTTGCCGGCGTTCGCGATGCAGTCCTCATAGGTGAGCGAGCCATCTGCGGCGCGGTTCAGGCGCGAAATGGCGTCGGCGCCGGAGGCGACGTAGACGCTGTTGCCGTTCGGGCTGACGGTGACGCCGGCGGCGCCCGCAAGCGAGTCGTGCGCCGGGACGACACAGCCGTTCGCGCCGGCATCAGCGATGCAGTCCTCATACGTGAGCGAGCCGTCTGCGGCGCGGTTGAAGCGGGTGATCGAGCCGGCGAGGGGGGAGGCGACGTAGACGCTGTTGCCGTCGCGGCTGACCGCGACGCCCTCGGCGCCCTCGAGGGAGTCGTGGCCTGCGGCCGTGCAGCCGTTCTGTCCGCCGTTCGCGATGCAGTCCTCGTAGGTGAGCGAGCCGTCGGCGGCCCGGTCGAAGCGGGAGATCGAGGAGCTGGAGCTGAAGCCGGAGACGACGTAGACGCTCTTGTCGTCCCGGCTCACGGCGACGCCATACGCCCCTCCCAGAGCTTCGTTCGGGGGGTCGACGCAGCCGGTGAAGCCGCCGTTTGCGATGCAGTCCTCATAGGTCAGCGAGCCGTCTGCGGCCCGGCTGAAGCGGGTGATCGAATCCCCGGCGTAAGCCGCGACGTAGACGCTCGTTCCGTCGGCGCTGATGGCGACGGCGGCAGGCGACCCGAGCGAGTCGTGGGCGGGAGCGGCGCAGCCGTTCGCGCCAGCATCCGCGATGCAGTCCTCGTAGGTGAGCGATCCATCCGCGGCGCGGCTGAAGCGGGTGATCGCGCCAGAGCTGAAGTCGCCGGAGACGACGTAGACGCTCTTGCCGTCCGGGCTCACGGCGACGTCTTGGGCGTTGGTGAGCGAGTCGTGGGCGGGCGCAGTGCAGCCGTGCGCCGCAGCACTCGCGATGCAGCCGTGGAAGGCCAGACCACCCGATGACGCGAGGCTCGCGCCGACCGTGAGAGCCAGGGCTCCGAGCACCGTGACGGCCAGGGCGGTGCCGCGGTGGGGTCGAAGCTTCGGCATATCGTGCCCGTCCACACGCTCGGTTCAGGACCGCGAGCCGGGCCGCCCCGACCCTAACCCAATGTCCGGGTGGGTGCGCGCCGTTAGTAGCCTTGCCGCGGGATGCCGCGCCTCTCCAGCTACTTCCTGCCGACGCTCCGCGACGACCCCGCGGACGCCGAGGCGCTCTCGCACAAGCTGATGGTGCGCGCCGGGCTGATCCGCCAGCTCGGCGCCGGCCTCTGGACCTACCTGCCGGCGGGCTATCGCGTGATCAAGCGCGCCGAGGCGATCATCCGTGCCGAGCTCGACGCGATCGGCGGCCAGGAGATGCTGATGCCCGTTCTCCAGCCGGCGGAGAACTGGAAGCGCACCGGTCGCTACGGGATCTCAGAGCTCTTCAAGCTGCGGGACCGCAAGGACGCCGAGCACGTCCTCGCGATGACCCACGAGGAGGCGGTCACCTTCCACGTCGCGCGGGAGGTGCGCTCCTACCGCGAGCTGCCGATGATCCTCTACCACGTCCAGACCAAGGAGCGTGACGAGCCGCGCCCGCGCGCGGGCGTCCTGCGGACCCGTGAGTTCACGATGAAGGACTCGTACAGCTTCGACCGCGACATGGAGGGACTCGATCGCAGCTACGAGCTCCACATCCAGGCCTACGACCGAATCTTCGACCGCGCAGGCCTGCGCTGGTACCGCGTCGAGGCGGACGTCGGGATGATGGGCGGCACCGGCGCCCACGAGTACATGGCGCCGTGCCCGGCGGGCGAGAACGAGGTCGCGCTCGCGCCCGGCTACGCGGCAAACGTCGAGATCGCCTCGGCGGAGGCCCAGCGCGTCGACATGCCGCCCGCACTCGACGAGCCCCGCGAGGTCCCGACGCCCGGTCTCACCACGTGCGAATCGGTATCCGAGGCGCTGGGTGTGCCGGTCGGCTCCTCGATGAAGGCGTTTCCCGTCGTCGTCGAGGGGCGGGGCATGGTCCTGGTGATGGTCCGCGGGGACCACCGTGTGAACGAGATCAAGCTCCGCAACGCGCTCGGCGCCGACTTTCGCCAGGCCGAGGCCGAGGAGATCGAGGCCGAGCTCGGCCCGCCCGGGTTCATCGGCCCGGTCGGCGCGAAGGTGCCGGTCGTGAAGGACGCCGCGATCCAGGGCCCGGGATGGTGCGCGGGAGCCAATCGCACCGACGCGCACCTCATCGGCATCGAGCCCGGCCGTGACTTCGAGTTCGAGGAGCACGACGTGCGCACCGTCGAGGCCGGCGACCTCGCCCCCGGCGGCGACCCGATCGAGATCGAGCCGGCGATCGAGGTCGGCAACATCTTCAAGCTCGGCACGCGGTACTCGGAGCCCCTGGGCGCGAAATACCTCGACGAGGCCGGCGCCGAGCACGCGATCGTGATGGGCAGCTACGGGATCGGCCCCGCCCGGATCGTGGCCGCCGCGATCGAACAGGGGGCCGACGAGCACGGGATCGTCTGGCCGCCCTCGCTCGCGCCTTGGCCGGTTCACCTCGTGGGGCTCGGCAAGCCCGGGGACGACGTGACCGCGGCCGCGGAACGCCTCTACGACGAGCTGGCCGAGGCCGGGGTGGACGCGATCTACGACGACCGCGACGCCGGCACGGGCCAGAAGCTCACCGACGCCGAGCTCCTGGGCTGTCCGCTGCGGGTGACCGTTGGGCGGCGGACGCTCGCCGACGGTGAGGTCGAGCTTCAGCCACGCGACACGGGCGCCGACGAGCGCGTCGCCCTTGACGCTGCCGTGGCCGAGATCGCCTCGCGAGCCGGCGACGCGACCTGACCGCGGGCGATGCCGACTCCTCCCGCACACCGCGCGCAGAGCAGGGGGGCGCGCGGGTTCAGGCGCCTCTCCGGCCTCGATCGCTCCGGCCCGAGGCCCGACCAGACCCGCCGCGGCGAGCCGCTGCGTCCGTTCACCATCCCGAACTTCGTCGGCTATCTGCGCCTGGCTGCGATTCCGCCCTACCTGGTGATCGCCCTCGGCTCCGGCGACGGGCGAACCGCGCCGGCTGCCCTGCTCTACCTCTGGATCACGCTCGGCGACTTCCTCGACGGGTTCCTCGCCAGGGCGACAGGCCAGTACTCCCGAATGGGCGCGCTCCTCGACCCGGTCATCGATCGACTCAGCGTCCTGTCGGGGATCGTCGTCTGCTGGAACTTCGAGCTGCTGCCCCGCTGGGGCCTTGCGATCGTCGGCGCTCGCGAGGTCGCAGTCCTGCTCCTCTCCGAGCTGGCGCTCCGGCGAGGGCTCGAGATCGAAATCAACTGGATGGGCAGGATCGGCGCTCTCCTCGTCTTCGGCGGCCTGTTCTGGACGCAGGTCATCGACAGCTGGATCACCTATCTGATGTTCTTCGCCGGCCTCGCCACCGGCATTCTCGCAACGCTCATCTACGTCCGGGCGGGCCGCGCGGCGGCGGCGGCGAGCGCCGACTGAGCGCACACGCCAGTGCAGGTTGGGCGTCAAACGCTCAACCTCAACTTGACGTTTGGCGGGCCTGCCTATAATCGTCAGGCAGGTCGGCGCTCCCGCCGAGCCCCCAACCGAAGGATCTCGCTGTGGAAGAAACGTTTCCCGATGTCGGCTCGATGAGCGATGAGGAGCTCAAGGCGACGATCGACACGCTGAAGGACGAGGAGCGCTCG
>JAWVFM010000298.1:0-6551 GCA_033856015.1 Solirubrobacterales bacterium | reverse complement strand
TGCTCTGCGCCTTGACCGCCGCGAAGCACCCCTCCTCGGACTCGAAGACCCGGGCCGGGCCTGATTGCCCCTTGCGCTCGGTGCCGGCGAGCTTCACCACGGCGCCCTCGGGCGCCAGGTTGCCACGGAGTATCGCCAGCCCGCCCTCGGTCTTCAGAGGCTTCGAGATCGGAAGGACCACCTCCTGACCATCGGCCTCGACCGCCGCCGCGGCCTCCTGCCCGATCGTCCGCCCGGTGACCGTCATGGCGTCCGCGTGGAGGATGCCCGCCTCGGCGAGGCGGTTGAGGATGAGGGGGACCCCGCCGGCCCGGTAGAGGTCGGTGGCGACGAAGCGGCCCGCGGGCTTCAGGTCCGCGAGCAGCGGCGTGGAGCGCGAGATCCGCTCGAAGTCGTCGATCTCGAGCTCCACCCCGGCCTCGCGGGCCACCGCGAGCAGGTGAAGGACGCCGTTCGTCGAGCCGCCCGACGCACACACGCAGGCGATGGCGTTCTCCAGCGACTCGCGCGTGATGATCCGGCTCGGCCGCAGGTCCTCTGCCAGCACGTTCATGACCAGCTCGCCGATCTTCTCCGCGACCGTCGCCTTCTCCTCGTCGACCGCAGGCACCATCGCCGAGCCACCGGGCGAGATCCCGAGCGCCTCGAACGCGCAGGCCATGGTGTTGGCCGTGAACTGGCCGCCGCAGGCTCCCGGGCCAGGGCTGGCGACGTCCTCGAGCTCGCGCAGGTCGGAGTCGGAGATGTCGCCGGCGGCGTGGGCGCCGATCGCCTCGAAGACGTCGCCGATGGTGACGTCGCGGCCGCGGAAGCGCCCCGGCGCGATCGAGCCGCCGTAGAGCATCAGGCTGGGGATGTCGAGCCGGGCCAGCGCCATGACCGCGCCCGGGATGGTCTTGTCGCATGCCGAGAGCGCCACCACGGCGTCGAACTGGTAGCCGCGTACGGTCAGCTCGATCGAGTCGGCGATCACCTCGCGGCTGATCAGTGACGTCTTCATGCCTTGCGTGCCCATCGTGATGCCGTCGGAGATCGCGATCGTGTTGAACTCCATCGGCGTCCCGCCGGCCGCGCGGACGCCGCGCTTGATGTGCTCGGCCAGGCCACGGAGGTGGAAGTTGCACGGCATCGCCTCGATCCAGGTGTTGGCGATGCCGACCGTCGGGCGCGAGAGGGCGTCGTCGTCGAACCCGATGCCCTTCATGTAGGCCCGAGCGTGAGCGCGTTCGGGGCCGTCGAAGACGGCGGCTGAGCGTGGGCGCGGCAGCGAGGAGGTCTCTGTCATCAGGCCGAGCAGTCTAGAGCCGGGCCGGCAGGGCTCAGCGGCGCGCGACGGTTCGAGCGAGGCCGAACACGTCCACCGGCCCCGGACCGTGTCCGATGTCCCTGAGCCCGTTGCCCACCGCCTCGGCTGCGATCTCTCGCGCCCAGCGAGCCGCCTCGAGCAGCTCGCCACCCTGGGCGAGGACGGCCGCGAGAGCGGACGAGTGCGTGCAACCCGATCCGTGGCTCGCCCCCTCCGGGTAATGCGGGCCCTCGATGTGAATCGAGCCACTCGGCTCGACCAGCACGTCCGTCCCTTCGCCGGAGTGGCCGCCGGTGACCACCACGGCTCCGGGCCCGAGCGCGAGCATCGCGGCGCCGAGCTCGTCCGCGGACGCATCCGCCCCGAGGCCGGAAAGCGAGCGCGCCTCGAGGAGGTTCGGCGTGGCCACCGAGGCGCGCGGCAGGATCCGCTCGATCAGAGCCGCCTTGGCGTTCGGGTCGAGCAACGTGGAGCCGCTCTCGGCGACCATCACCGGGTCGACCACGACGGGGACATCGTCGAGGAGCTCGAGGGCGTCCACGACCGCCTCGATCGTCGCCTCGTCGGCCAGCATCCCCACCTTCACCGCATCGACCCGGATGTCGGAGACCACGGCCTCGACCTGCGCGACGATCATCTCGGGAGGGATCGCCATCACGGCCTGGACGCCGGTCGTGTTCTGAGCGGTGATCGCCGTGATCGCAGTCGCCCCGTGCACACCGCAGCGCGCGAACGCCTTGAGGTCCGCCTGGATGCCCGCTCCGCCCCCGGAGTCCGATCCGGCGATCGACAGGGCGGTATGGATCTTCGGCGCCTGGCTCACCGGCTGAGGGTAACCCGGCGGCTGACATCCCGGCTCGGCGGCGATGCGCGTCAGCCGGGAGCAGTGAGGGTGGTGCGCGAGAAGGTTCCGTCCAATGCGCCGATCAGGTAGCCCAGGAGCTCGAGGCGTGCCAGGGCGACCGCGCACTCTCGCGGGCCGCCGGCGCTCGCCCCGACAAGCTGGTCGACGGTGGCGTGACCCTGCTCGACGAGCTCCAGCGTCCTGGCGAGCTCGGCGTCCAGGTCCGGGCCGACCGGGCGAGCCACGGTCGCGCCGACTCCCAGCATCTCGTCCAGGACGTCCTGCGCATCGCGGACGAGCGCGGCGCCGTCGCGGATCAGGGCGTTGGCTCCGGCGGACGTCCGCGACGTGACCGGCCCGGGCACGGCGCCGAGGTCACGGTGCAGCCGCAGCGCCTCGTCGGCCGTGATCAGCGTTCCCGAGGGTACGGCCGCCTCGACGACGACGGTCATCTCGGCGAGGGCGGCCATGATCCGGTTGCGCGCGGGGAACGCCCATGGCTCGGGCCGGATGCCGGGCGGGCGCTCGGAGATCGCGACGCCTCCGGCTGCCAGGATCCGGCGGTGCAGGGCGCGCTTCGTCGCCGGGTAGGCGACGTCCGGGCCTCCGGCGAGCACGGCGACCGTGCTGCCCTCGCCCTCCAGCGCCCCCTCGTGCGCAGCGGAGTCGGTGCCGAACGCCATCCCGCTCACCACCGTCAGGCCGGCCGTGGCCAGCAGGCGGCCGAGCTCGCGAGCCACCCCGAGGCCATAGGGCGTCGCGCGCCGCGAGCCCACGATCGTCACCGTGGACGCGCGCCGGAGGCCCGCGAGCGCGCCCGTCTCGCCGACCCCGAAGAGCACGGGCGGCGTGCGGTCCCCCAGCTCGAGGAGCTGGGAGGGGAACTCGTCGTGGCAGCGGCAAACGGACCAGCAAGCGCCGGGCGCACCGCCCTCCCACTCCTCTACCAGCCTCAGACAGCTGCTGCAAGCCTGCAGGGCAGCCCCGCTCACCCTTCCGCCCTTCGCCGCAGGCTGAGCGCCTCGCCGACGTGCTCGGGGCCGACATCGGGGCTTCCGTCGAGGTCGGCGATGGTCCGCGCCAGGCGGATCGCTCGGTCGTAGCCGCGCCCGCTCAGGCGCAGGCGCTCGTAGCCCGTCTCGAGAAGCTCCTTCGCCTCAGCGTCAAGCCGCGCGCCGCGGGTCTCCCGCCCGCTCATCTCGGCGTTGCAGCGCCACTCGCCAAGCCGGGCGTGCTGGCGCGCGCGAGCGTCCAGGACGCGCTCGCGAACCGTCGCCGAGCGCTCCCCCTCGTCCGCTCCGATCTCGGCGGCCACCGGGCGTGCGACGCGCACCAGGATGTCGATTCGGTCGGCAAGCGCACCGCTGAGTCGCGACTCATAGCGACGGACCTGAGCAGCGGAGCAGTAACACTCGGCGGACTCGGGACCGCTCCCGCACGGACAGGGGTTCGCGGCGGCGACCAGCATGAACCGGCACGGCAGCTCGACCGCGTGGCCGGCGCGGACGATTGCGATGCTGCCGCTCTCCAATGGCTCGCGAAGGGCCTCGAGAGCATCGCGAGAGAACTCGGCGAGCTCGTCAAGGAACAGGACCCCGCGATGCGCGAGCGTGACCTCGCCGGCGCGCGGAGGCGTCCCGCCACCCACGAGGCCCGCCGCGGAGATCGTGTGGTGCGGCGCACGAAACGGGCGCCGTCGCGAGGTATGCCCGTCGACGGTGCGCCCGCAGGCGCTGGCGATTCGGAGCACCTCAACGGCCTCGGCGTCCGAGAGGACCGGAAGCAGGGAGGGCAGGCGCCGCGCGGCCATCGACTTGCCGGCGCCGGGCGGACCCACGATCAGGATGTTGTGGCCGCCGGCGGCTGCGATCTCCAGGGCACGGCGCAGGGGCGCCTGGCCGCGCAGGTCGGCGATGTCCAGCCCTCCGGGGTTCACGTTCGGCTCCAGCGCGAGCGGCGCCGGGGGGCCCGGCTCCTCCTCACCGCCAAGCAGACCCAGTTCCCGAAGATGGGTGAGCGGCACGATCCGCGGGCCGCGCGCAAGGGCAGCCTCCGGGCCGTTCGCCTCCGGCACCGCCAGCGCCGTGAGCCCCTCGCGGCGCGCCGCCTCCGCCATCGCCAGCGCTCCGGGGACCGGCCGTATCGAGCCGTCGAGGGCGAGCTCGCCCGTGAAGGCCACCCCGTCCAGGGCGCCCTCCGGAAGCTGCCCGGAGGATCCGAGAAGCGCCGCGGCGATCGCCAGGTCGAGCCCCGGTCCGCCCTTGCGAAGATCCGCCGGCGCAAGGCTGGCCGTGATCCGGTCCTTGGGAAACTCGAAGCCCGAATTCGAGAGCGCGGCCCGCACACGCTCGCGCGACTCCCGCACGGCCGCGTCCGGCAAGCCCACCAGCGCGAAGGACTGCAGACCACGGCGGACATCGACCTCGACCCCCACCGGGTGGGCGTCCACGCCGAGGAGAGTGAAGGTGCGTGCCGTGGCAATCACGCGCCGAACCTAGGGGCGGCCGCGTCGCGCGTTGCGCGCAGGATGTGCCTGCTTGGCGCGCCTGGCGTTGGCGTGCGCCACTCGGCACCGCATGCGCGTAACTCGCGAAGCGCACCGAGCTAGCGTCGCGCCATGACCGCCGCACGGCAGGCGACCGGCCGCCGGGGCGAGGACCTCGTCGCCTCAGCCCTCGAGCATCGAGGCGCGGTGCTCATCGCCCGCAACGCCAGGGCCCCGGAGGTCCGGGGCGAGATCGACCTGATCGCCTTCGAGCGCGGCGAGCTGGTCTTCGTCGAGGTCAAAACCAGGCACGCCGCGAATCGCAGCGGGCCGGAGCGCCCGGCGCTGGCGGTCGGAACAGCCAAGCAGCGCAAGCTCCGCTCCCTCGCGCTCGCCTGGCTGGGCGCCAACCGCGCGGCTGTTCCGCAGCACTCACGCCTGCGCTTCGACGTCGTGGGCATCGTCCTGGGCGCCGACGACAAGCCGGTCGAGTGGGACTGGCTCGAGGCGGCGTTCTAGCCCAGGCGCAACTGGCTGTACGCGATCGACTGGAAGGAGCGGCGGTGCAGGTCGGATGGGCCGTTGGCGAGGACGGCCGCACGGTGCTCCGGGGTCGAGTAGCCGACGTTCTCGGCAAAGCCGAAGCCCGGGTAGTGCCCGTCGGCACGGTGCATGAGCCGGTCGCGGGTGACCTTGGCGATCACCGAGGCGGCGGCGATCGCGGCGCTGCGCGCGTCGCCGTCGATGACGGCCTGGTGCTCGACCTTGCAGTTGCGAACGGGAAAACCGTCGGAGAGGCAGACGGCGCCGGGCACGGCCACCCGCTCGAGGCAGCGCCCGAGCGCGGCGAGGTTGGTCACGTGGAGGCCGCGGGCGTCCAGCATCGGAACGCAGCGGCTGACCACGGCAACCCGCGTGGAGGCGCGCAGGACGCATGGGAAGAGCGCCTCGCGCTCGGCCGGGCTCCGCTTCTTCGAGTCGTCGAGATCGCCGAGGGCTCGCCGGTCGCGGAGGCTGAGCGACTCGTAGTCGATGAGGACGGCGGCGGCCACGAGGGGGCCGGCAAGCGACCCCCGTCCAGCTTCGTCGGCCCCGGCCACGAAGCGGGCGCCGAGAGCCCGGTCGAACTTGAAGAGCTTTGCCGCCTGGCGACGGCGACGGGTGCGCGCCGGCTTGTTCAGCTGCCTTGGCGGCTCAGAGGATGCCGATGCGATGGGGTGGCCAGTAGGTGAAGAACGCTTCTCCGATGATCCAGGAGCGGGGGACGGGTCCCCAGAACCGGCTGTCGTCGCTCGCCCCACGGTTGTCGCCCATCATGAAGTAGTCGTCAGGCGGAATGGTGATCGTCTTCGGAAGGTTGCACGACCCGCCGCCCTGGCAGGGGTTGATGAAGCTCTCCTTGGCCTTGACCCCGTTGACCACCGGGTGGCCGCCGCGAATCGAGAGCGTGTCGCCCGGCCCGGCGACGATCCGCTTGATGAAGTTCTGAGAGGACTCACCCGGCGTTGGCTGGGGGCACGCCTCCTGGACGCTGTGCGGGGCGCCGCAATCGTTGCGGTTGCCGTCGGCGCCCGCCGGCGGGTGGAAGACCACGATGTCGCCGATCTGCGGGTCGTGCAGGTGGTAGATGAAGCGGTTGACCAGGACCCGCTGCCCGATGTCGAGCGTCGGCTCCATCGAGCCGGACGGGATCTGGTAGGGCTTGACCACGAAGGCCTGGATCAGGAGCGCCAGGCCAATCGCCATTGCGACGATGACGGCGAGCTCGACGATCGCGCCGAGGGAGCCCTTGGGCCGAGGCATCAGGAGGCGGCCTCGTCGGCCGCGGCCCCTGCCGAAGCCTCCTCCCCCTCTGTATCGCTCGGCTCTGCCTCCGCATCAGCGTCCGGCTCCGGCTCGGGCTCCGGCTCCGGCTC
>JAWVFM010000297.1:0-2896 GCA_033856015.1 Solirubrobacterales bacterium | reverse complement strand
CGCCGCCCGCTCCAAGGACAGGGTCGAAGCGATGGCGAGCGAGCTCGGCGGCCTCGAGTCCGCGGTCGCGGACGTCGGCCAGGCCGCCTCGGTCCGAGCGCTGGTCGAGGCGGGCGACGTCCTCCTGTCCACCGTCGGCCCCTTCGTCCGTTGGGGCGACCCCGCCGCGGAGGCGGCGGTGGAGGCGGGCGCCCACTACGTCGACTCGACCGGCGAGCCCGCCTTCATCCGGCGGATCTTCGAGGAGTACGGCCCACGCGCCGCCGCGGCCGGCTGCGGGATGCTCACCGCGTTCGGCTACGACTACGTGCCGGGCAACCTCGCCGGCGGTCTTGCCCTGCGCCAGGCGGGCGAGAGGGCCGCGCGGGTGGACGTCGCCTACTCGACCACGGGCAAGCCCTCCGAGCCCATCGAGGGCTCTCGCCTCGCGAAGCTTGCCGGTGGCATGGGCGGAGCGAGCGGCGGGACGCTCTCGTCCGCGCTCGGCGTCTTCGCGGAGCCGAGCTTCTCCTTCCGGGACGGGAGGATCGTCACCGAGCGCGGGGCCAAGCGAGTCGGCTCCGTTGCGGGCCTGCAGGGCATCAGCGTCGGCGGCTCCGAGCACTTCGCGCTGCCCCGCCTGGCGCCAGCGGTGCGCGAGGTCAACGCGTATCTGGGCTGGTTCGGCCCGTTCTCGCGTGTCGTGCAGGTCACCGCCGTGCTCAATGCGGGCCTCCTTTCGGTCCCCGGGGGAAAGCGCCTGCTGACCGGGATGGCCGAGCGGGTCCCCGGATCCACCGGCGGCCCGTCGGCCGAGGCGCGCGCGCAGACCGGCTCGCGGGTCGCGGCCACCGCGTATGACGCGAGCGGTGCGGAACTGTCGACGGTGACCCTCGAGGGCGTCAACGGCTACACGTTCACCGGCGAGAGCCTCGCCTGGGCGGCGATGACCGCTGCCGCCGGCGGCCTGCAGGGTGCTGGAGCCCTCGGACCCGTCGACGGCTTCGGCCTCGATCCGCTGGTCGAGGGCGTCGAGAGCGCCGGACTGCGCGTAAGGTAAGGCACGCATGACCGGCGGCCTCCTGGTGCTCAACTTCTTCTCGCCCGCCTTCGTGGACCAGCTGAAGCGCGGCCGCAAGACGGCGACGATCCGGCTCGGCGACAAGTCGCGGAAGTACCAGCGCGGCCAGGTCGTGTGGGTGACGGTCGGCTTCCATCACTCGCCGCGGGAGAAGATCTTCGCCGCGGTCATCGACGAGGTCGAGGTCAAGCGGGTCAGGGAGCTCTCGCCTCGCGACGTCGAGCACGACAACCCCGAGTTCCGCCGCGTCGAGGAGACCATGGGCTTCATGAGCCAGATCTACGGTCGCGAGATCGCCCCCGAGGACACCGTCACCATCGTGCGCTTCTCGCAGATCGTCGAGCCGCACCCATCCCAGATGGGCAACGGCGGCACGCCGTCCCCCAATTAGAAACTAGCCTCAGTTCAGTGGCGAGCCGCGGCTACGAGTTCCTCACCACCTGGGTCGTCACGGCTCCGCGCGAGCAGGTCTGGGACGCGATCTACGAGTCCGAGCGCTGGCCGGAGTGGTGGCGGGGCGTCGTCGAGTCGGAGCGCGAGGCGGAGGGCGACGAGGTCGGCGTCGGGCAGGTTGGCCGCTACGTCTGGCGCTCGAAGCTCCCGTACCGCCTCGAGTTTCGCGTGCGCACCACCAAGGTCCAGCGCCCGCACCTCCTCGAGGGCGAGGCGTACGGCGAGCTGAACGGCATCGGGCGCTGGCGCCTCTTCGAGGACAACAGCTCCACCGCCGTCATCTACGAGTGGAACGTCAGCACCTCGCGAGCCTGGATGAACGCCATCGCCCCGCTCATGCGCCCCGCCTTCGCCTGGAACCACGACTGGGTGATGCGAAACGGCGGCACGGGCCTGGCGGAGCTCCTCGGCTGCGAGCTCCTCGCCAGCGACTGAGCCGCCTTAACATCTGAGCCGCGGTCACTCAGATTCCGTCGGCGCCGCCCACGCCGCTCCGCTACACTGCGAAACCCGGCTTGGCACTCTCATATGTAGAGTGCCAGACGCATACACAGACCATCTACCAGCGCGCGCTCCGGCGCGCCCACGGAGGTAACGCATGAACTTGAAGCCGCTTGGCGATCGCCTGATCGTCAAGGCGATCGAGGAGGAGGAGACCACCGCCAGTGGCCTGCTTCTGCCCGACACCGCCAAGGAGAAGCCGCAGAAGGGCAAGGTCATCGCCGTGGGCGATGGTGCCTTCGAGGACGGCGAGCGCCGTCCGCTCGACGTCGCCGAGGGCGACGAGGTCCTCTACTCGAAGTACGGCGGAACCGAGATCAAGATCGACGGCGAGGACGTTCTCGTCCTCCGCGAGTCGGACGTTCTCGCGAAGGTCGTCTAGGAACACCCGACTCACCGACTTAGGAAGAAGAAGGAGAACCACATGGCTCACAAGGAGCTCAAGTACGACGCCGAGGCGCGCGCAGCGCTCCAGGCCGGCGTCGACGGCGTCGCCAACGCCGTCAAGGTGACGCTCGGCCCGAAGGGTCGTTACGTCGTCCTCGACAAGAAGTTCGGCGCGCCCACCATCACCAACGACGGCGTCACGATCGCTCGCGAGATCGAGCTCGAGGACGTCTTCGAGAACCAGGGCGCCCAGCTCGTCCGCGAGGTCGCCACGGCGACCAACGACGTTGCCGGTGACGGCACGACGACCGCGACGCTGCTCGCCCAGACCATCGTCCGTCACGGCCTCAAGAACGTCGCGGCCGGCGCGAACCCCCTCTCGCTGAAGCGGGGGATCGAGAAGGCGGTCGACGACGTCGTCGCGAACATCAGCTCACAGTCCAAGGAGCTCCAGGGCAAGGACCAGATCGCGCGTGTCGCGACCATCTCGGCCGG
>JAWVFM010000296.1:0-2692 GCA_033856015.1 Solirubrobacterales bacterium | reverse complement strand
GGCACCGCGATCACAAGGTTGACGTACAGGCACCAGCGCCAGGACAAGACTTGCGTGAGCGCACCGCCGAGTATCAACCCGAGCGAGGCGCCACCGCCGGCGATCGCACCGAAGATCCCGAACGCTGTGGGCCGGTCAGGGGACCCCTCGAAGGTCACCGTCAGCAACCCCAGCGCCGAGGGTGCGAGTAGTGCGCCGAATGCCCCCTGGAGCGTTCGAGCGGCGACGAGCACGTCGAAGGACTGGGCCAGCCCACCGATCGCCGAGGCGATCGAGAACCCGACCAGGCCGGCGATCAAGGTCCACTTGCGCCCGAACAGATCGCCGAGCTTGCCACCCAGCAGCAGTAGGCTGCCGAACGCCAGCGCGTAGGCGGTGATGATCCACTGCCGGCTCTCGGTCGAGAAATGCAGCGCTTCCTGGGCCGAAGGAATCGCGATGGTCACGATCGTCGCATCCAGCACCACCATCAGCTGCGCGACGCTGAGTAGGGCCAGGACCGCCCAGCGATTCGGTTCGCGATGCGTGGAAGCCACTGAGATCGGGGGGGCCGCATCCCGATCAATGCCGCGACCATCGACCTCAGCCATCCCCTGACGGTAACACCGCAATGCGGGCGGCTAATGGGCAATGATCGGTGGCGATCCCCCTTCCGCGCTTCCGGGTCTCCAGCGGGATCGGCATGAATGCCCTCGCGGGGGCGAAAGCAGGCGTTCGCCTCGCGTCCAAGTGGGCGCGCTGCTCGTCGTCCGATGCGGGACGATCGCGATACCGCTGCGCCAGCCCGCCTGCCGGCTCGCGAGTTCCGATCGCCGCGAGCCGGCCGGCACACCTCACGGGCTAGGCGAGGCCGAGCTGCTTTGCCTGCAGAGCGGAGTCCCAGAAGGCCGAGATGATGATGAGCCGGTCGCCGTCCCACTTGGTCGTCTGCCCGAACTCCAGGTCGAACGCCTTTCCTGTCGGGGGGATCACCGTGCCGTCGGGGAGGGTCATCTCGCCGGTGAAGGTCCCCGTGACGTTGGTGACAACCGTGATCCAATCTCCGCTTCCGAACTGGATCGGGTACGGGGTGTTCACGTGCATGTCCGGGAAGCTCCGCAGGAACTGCTGCATAGCCTCGGAATGCGCTTTGGATCCGTAGATCGGCTCTGCGAGGCCGGTGACGTGCGCGACCATGTCTGGGTGGTGAACCGCGTCGACGGCTCCCCAATCGCGTGCGTTGAAGGCATCGTCGCCCTTGGTCATGAGCTCGAGCAGGTGGGCTGTCCGGCTGGTGTCTTGGGTCGGCATGAGGCTCCTTTTCTGGCTGGTGATGCGTCAGTTCACGTCGGGGTGGTCGTGGCGGTGCTTGCTGCGCTTGCGTGTCGGCGGCTGTCGCGGCCGGAAGTCGGCGCCAGCGCGAGCTTTCGGCGAACAAGGGCTTGCGCGCGACGTGTAGCAGGGAGCCGGGAGACCGAAGTCAACCACCTCTGAGCTAGGGTCTCCGGCGGTGAGCCTCTTCAGCTACATGCTTCGTGTCCACGAGAAGCTCTACAAGGCAACCGATGGGCGGATCGGGCATCGCCTGCTCGGCGTACCGACCCTGCTGCTGAGGACCACTGGCCGCCGCTCGGGGGTGACGCGGACGAACGGCCTCGTATACGCCCGCGACGGCGCCGACTACCTCGTCGTCGCCTCCAAAGGTGGCTCCGACCAACCTCCCGCGTGGCTACTCAACCTCCAGGCAAAGCCGGAGGTCGAGATCCAGATTGGCCGCGAGCGGCAGAAGGGCAGCAGCAGGGTGGTCGAGCCGTCGGACCCCGACTACGCCCGGCTCTGGAAGATCGTCAACGAGAGCAACGGCGATCGTTACACCGCCTACCAGAAGGAAACCTCCCGTCCAATCCCGGTTGTCGTGCTCACGCCGCTCTGAGTAAGCGATCTCGACTACGCCGCAGATCGCAGGTTCGTGCCCGCCCAGCCTGCTGTGTCATTTCGCACGGGAGAACTTGATACTTTGGGCGCGAGGGAGTGTCCCTCCAAGGTCGACCATCGCTGCCACCCACCTCACTCGACTCTTCAGGCTGACTCTTGTCGGGGTCGTCTGCTCGCTGTTCATGGCTGCGACCTCTCTAGCCGCTCCGCCGCCCGGTCCGGGCCACTCCGGATTGCACCACAAGAGGGTCTGCGGCCCCGTCGGGCTCGGCGAAGCCCACTGCGACTCCGCCGTTGTCACCGACGCCGGGGGCCAGCCGCAGGTCACCTCCACTCCCGCGGGCTATGGGCCGACCGACCTGCGAGGCGCCTACAACCTGACGAGCACGGCGCTGACCGGGGGATCCGGACAGACGATCGCGATCGTCGACGCCTACGATGACCCGAACGCGGAAGCCGACCTCGCGGTCTACCGCTCCTATTACGGCCTGCCCGCCTGCACGACCGCGAACGGGTGCTTCCGGAAGACCAACCAGACCGGGGGCACGAGCATGCCGCGCAAAGACTCCGGCTGGGCCCAGGAGATCTCCCTCGATCTCGACATGGCCTCGGCGATCTGCCCCAGCTGCAAAATCCTGCTGGTCGAGGCCAGCTCGAACAGCTTCGCCAACCTCGGCGCCGCCGAGGACTACGCCGCCGCGCACGCGAACGTGGTCAGCAACAGCTTCGGGGGCAACGAGTTCTCCAGCGAGACGACCTCCCTCTACGACGGCCACTT